>CP058414.1:0-300000 GCA_013391845.1 Pseudoalteromonas shioyasakiensis | reverse complement strand
CGCCGGTGATGATCAGCTGCACAAGACAAAAGCCCATGATGTCTTTTGCTTTTAGGCCTGCAATAGCAAGCACAGGGAGTGCCCAGAACGGTTGAATTAGGTTGGTCCAGGCATCGCCCCATGCAACCGCCATAGCAACTCGTGGCATATCAGCGCCAAGTGTTTGTGCGGCTGGAATGACAATCGGCGCTTGCACTGCCCACTGGCCGCCGCCTGATGGCACAAATATATTAACAAACCCTGCACTTACAAAGCTCCAAAATGGCAGCGTCTCGGCGGTTGCAATGGCAATAAACCCTTCAGAGATTTGTTGAGCGAGTCCCGTTTTTACCATAATCGCCATGATCCCAGCATAAAATGGAAATTGAATGACAATACCAGCGCCGCTGGGGATTGCTTGTTGTAAGCTGCTTAGTAAATTATGTGGTGTTTGATGCAGTAAAATTGCACTGAATAAGAAAATAGCGATCACGCTATTTAAGTTTAAGCCGCCACCGTTTAGCACAAAATAATAGAATAAATAGGCAAGACCAACGGCACCTACCCCCATACCAAGCAAGCGACTGTGCTCGATGACTTCGGCAGGGCGGGTAGGCGTCGCTATTTGTTGTGATTCATCTTCAAGCTTTGCTAGGTCAACATAAACGCTGTCTTTTTCGCTTGGCAACATATAGCGATTTACCAGCGGCATAATAATAAATAAGCCCACAACGATGGCGATATTGAATGCTGAAAAGATCGTGTTCTCGGTGCCTATTATGCCAATGCTTTGCTGTGAAAAGTGACCGTCGGTTGCGATAGTCAGCGGTACTGAGCCGGCTAAGCCGCCATGCCAAACAATAAAACCAGAATAAGCACTGGCAACTAGTAAACGGTAATCAACGCGGGTTTGTTTCGCAATTGCTTTGGCGAACAAAGCGCCAATAACTAAACCAAAGCCCCAATTTAGCCAGCTAGCCAATAAAGACACGAGCGTAACGAGTATGATCGCTTTGGCAGGGCTGTTGGCGAGAGTTGCAAGTTTGTTGAGTATGCTGCGCATAACAGGGGTACTCGCTAGCATGTAGCCCGTTAGCAGCACCAGCAGCATTTGCATGGCAAATTGTAATAGGTTCCAAAACCCACCTCCCCAAGCCGCGAGTACCTGCGTGGGCGTTGACGGAGTAAAGAGACTTGCAACGATGAAGCTCGGTAAGGTGAGTAAAATAACAAATACGAACGGGTCGGGTAGATAACGCTCAACTAGTTTAGTGAATGGTTTAGCAACGCGATTTAGCATAGTTTTTATTGTTGTCGTCGAATCGATAATGCCAATAAATCATGAATAACGATAATTGGCAAATTGCGACGCCGTTGCTTTAGCTGATGCGTTTAAAAACAGATGCTATAGCGATTACTGTGAGTCTTGCTCTAGCACGGCTTTTAAGCGAGCTTGAACTTCTTCTACTAATAGTATTGGCTGGAACTTGGATAAAAAGGCATTACAGCCAACCTTCTCAACTAAAGCTTGGTTAAAGCTTCCGCTTAGGGATGTATTAAGAACGATATGTAAGTTCTTCATTCGGCTGTCGTTACGAATTTCGTGTGTTAAACGGTAGCCATCCATTGCTGGCATTTCAGCATCGGTGATCACCATAAGTAGTTCTTTCTCAACATCTTTGCCTTGATCAGCCCAGCCTTTTAACATCTCAAGTGCTTCAAGTCCGTTACGAGCAGGTATGATTTCGATACCAAGTTGCGATAATGTATCGCTTACTTGCTTACGTGCTGTAGGTGAATCATCGGCATGAAGAATTTTGCGGCCTGCAAATTCGTTCACGATGCTTTTATCAAGAATATCTTCAGATATTTGGACTTCGTATTCAACGATTTCGGCGAGCACTTTTTCTACATCAATAATTTCAACCAACTGCTCTTGGTCATCACGTTTCAATTTCGTTAAGGCAGTTAGGTAGTGATTTTTACCAATAGCAGTTGGCGGCGGCATGATATCTGACCATGTCATATTGACAATTTGATCAACTTTACCAATTAAAAAGCCTTGCACGGTGCGATTGTACTCAGTGATAACGAGGTTTGTATCTTCGATGTGTTTAGCTTCTGGCATGTTTATCGCTTTGCGTAAATCAATCACCGGAATGGATTCGCCGCGAATATTTACGACCCCAGACACTTTAGGATGCGCATGGGGAATTTTACTAATTTGCGGTAACTTGACCACTTCTTTCACTTTGAACACATTGAGTGCGAATAAGTGGCGGCTGTGTAGGTAAAATAGCAAAAGCTCTAAGCGGTTTTCACCGACCAGTTGCGTACGCTTATCAACAGAAGCAAGAACACCTGACATATTTCACCCTAAATACCTAATACAGAGATAGTATAGTCTACTATTATTTTTCATCGACATGCATTAGGAATTTTCCATCAGTTGCCAAAGAGCAAGCATTACAGTACCGTATCGATAATTTCCTCCACTATAAATCGCAAGGATTATGCATCATATATTTAATCGTTTAGTGGTACTTATTCGCAGTCATATAGATCAAGTAAGTTGGCAGGCTGTGGTATTTACTACGCTTTTGCATATGCTACTTATTTGGTGGCTACTTATGCTTGCAGGAGAGCAAGCGCTCACACCACTCAGTACTTATTTTTATTATTATGTAGTAACAACATCAACAGTTGGCTATGGCGACTTTAGCGCTAGCACAGAGCTTGGCCGTTGGATTGTCGCATTACTACAAATACCTTTTGGTTTAGCATTATTTGGCGTTCTGTTAGGAAAAACAGGGCAAACAGTAACTTATTTAATTAGGCGCGCTATGACGGGTGATAAAAGCTTCGCACATATAAACAATCACATAATTATCTTTGGTTGGCACGATACACGGACTAAGAAGATGGTTGACTATATTTTGGCCGATCATAAACGTTTAGATCGTCGTATTCTATTGGCGGTCACAGAGCAAATGGAACATCCATTTTTAGCAAATCCGATGGTTGATTTTGCTCGGCTAAGTAGCTTTACTGACTTAGATGAGTTGAAAAGAATCGCCATTGATCGCGCCGACAAAATTATAATTGATGGCCAAGATGATGACCAAACGTTTACAACAGCCCTGCGTATTAGCAAGTTGGTCAATGAACAGTGCCACATCAGTGCGCACTTTACTGATGAAACTAAAATCGAAATGCTACATGAGCATTGCCACAATGTAGAATGTAGTAGTGCTAAATCAGCAGAGATATTAGTGCGTTCAATGCAAGACCCAGGTTCAAGCCGCGTGCAAGAAGAGTTGTTATCGACACTACACGGGGATACTCAATTTAGTTTACCAATTCCAAAAGGCGTGCAAGCAATGGAATTTGGCAAGCTGTTTCATCACTTTAAATATAGTCACGATGCTATACTACTGGGTGTCGCACATAACTTGAGTGCAAAAAATATGGACTTAAACCCGCCACTTGATTATGTAGTAAGTGAGGGAGATATTTTGCATTATATTGCTGCGGAGCGTGTTTTGAGCGACGAAGTTGATTGGTCAGCGTTGGTATAGTACCAATCCGCAATAATACTTAATCATTTTGAGGGATTAAACCTGTTGCTAACTGCGTTAAAAATTCCTCATTTAGAACAACTAAATAACAAAATTTTTGCCTTGCTATCAACAAGGTTTTATTGCCTCAAAATGGACCACTTAATTAAGCGAATTGGTATTTATGAGTGAAGTTGCGTTTTTAATTATTGTATTGAGTGCCTACATCTTACCTGTGGTCATTGTGCTCAATAGTAAACGCACTCAGGGCCACGAAAAGAATGCTTGGTTAATAGGTATCATCTTCTTTTCGTGGTTAGCTTTAGTGATGTACTTAACAATTATCCCCAAACACGGACGGGTCAAAAAACACCGCAAAGTAAAACCCAAGGGTTAACTTACGCCTTAAGGCTTCAAGCTGCTGTATCACTTCAACTGTTTTAGTTTATGATCTATCACAGGGTCATCCGGTGAGAGTTGTTGCGCTACTTCTAATACCTTAATAGCATCGTTTGGGTGTTCATCTTGATGTTTGATTGCAACATCAATCAGCGGTTGCACATCAATCGCATTCTTTTGCTCTTGCATATGCTCAGCTTTTTCTTCTGCTAAAATTGTATGCGCGGTGCTTAGTAAGGCTAAACGATGTGGCGAACTCTTGTTTGCTTTATTTAGACGACGATAATAGTCTTCTTTAAAGCGCAGGGTTTTGGTTTGCTGGCGGAATTGGGCTATATCAACTTGCTGGTGGCTAATAAAATCAACAGCAACATCTTTATAAAAGCCAAACTTATTTAAATATGTTGCATGAACACTATGGCCCATACCAAACACGCGTAAGTGGGTTAGTTGTGGGTAACGTTTAGCATGAGCGCGGTCGATGCGATTAGTTGGATCGTAAATAATATAACCCTTTGCATGGCCTAAATCTAAATCGTGGTAGTCACCGTTCCAATCGAATTTTTGCGCGATTTCGGTGCTTGAACGATCATCCCATGGTGCTTTTTCTTTGTTTTTTGTGCTAACAGGGTGAAAGAGTAAAACTTTATCAAGCTTTAATAGATTGGCAAATGCACCAACGGCAAAGCCTCCTCGACTCAAGCCATAACCTAACCGCTCTTTAAATCCACCAATCAGTGGCGCTAGCTGCTCAATGAAAAACAACAGATTACGGTGTCTAAACCAGTTACTAATGCCTAAATGTTGAAAGGCGATAATATTCACATCTTGCTTTTTCGCGAGCTTATAAGCCCAAGGCGAAAAATCATCAGTGATATCATGTTCTTGATAATTTGTTCCAGCAGGAGAGAAGGTAATTAGCAGGGGCTTATTGGCATCAATGATATGGTATTTTACATAAACATCGCCGAGCAAGTCACCGCCAGTCATAGGCATAAGGCTTTGTTGCTCATCGCGGGGGAGACTGGTCCATTCCTCTAACCAATACAGTAATTTCATACATCCCCCTTAGTACCTCTAAAATAAAGGGGCGAAATTATAGCAAAAATAGCAGCTCATTAAAAATGGTCGCTACTTTAATAGCTCATTGCTATGATCTGTTGCCAATCATGTTCGGTTACCGGCATTACTGACAGTCGTCCGCCTTTTTTAAGGGCTATTTCGGTAATTGACTCATTGGCTTTAATTGCTTGCAGGCTAACTAGCTTTTTAAGGTGTGATTGATATTTCACATCGACCACAAACCAGCGCGGGTTATCAGCGGTTGCTTTGGCATCGTAGTAATCGCTATTTAAATCAAACTGTGTTGGGTCGGCATAAGCTTCGCGAGTCACCGTAGCGATACCTGCAACACCCACCTGTTTACAACTTGAATGATAAATCATCACCAAGTCACCTTGCTTGATACCATCGCGAAGAAAGTTGCGGGCTTGATAATTACGCACGCCATCCCACATAGAGGTTTGCTCAGGTGCGTTTTTTAGATCATCAATTGAAAATGCATCGGGTTCGGTTTTAAAAAGCCAATAAGCCATAATTAGGTGCTCTTACAAAGATTTACTTCCAATTAGTCTATAGTATCATTAAACGCTTGTCGGGATTGAGGATAAATAAATGAGCCAAGTATTAGATGACCTACTGTCATTAATGTCGTTAGAAGAGATTGAGCAAGGCTTGTATCGCGGGCAAAGCCAAGATTTAGGGTTTAGAGCTGTATTCGGTGGTCAAGTAATGGGGCAAGCCCTATCTGCAGCAAAAGAAACATTACCACAAGGGCGTATTGTTCACTCTTTACACTCTTACTTTTTACGCCCAGGTGATGCAGCAAAGCCGATTGTCTATGATGTCGAGAATATTCGTGATGGTAAAAGCTTTAGTACTCGCCGTGTAAAAGCAATTCAATACGGTAAGCCGATTTTTTACATGACCGCCTCATTTCAAGGTGAAGAAGAGGGCTTATCACATCAAGCGCAGATGCCTGATGTACCTCAGCCTGAAGAATTAAAATCATCTCTTGAATTTTACCAAGCAAATGCAGAGCTTATTCCTGAACCAATTCGTAATAAGTTCATCCGTGAAGTACCGATTGAAATGCGTCCTGTGACTTTCCATAACCCGTTCAAACCACAAGTTATGGAGCCAGTTAAGCATATTTGGTTTAAAGCAAATGGTGAGATGCCTGATGACCAGCGTATTCATAATTACTTACTTGCGTACGCGTCTGATTTTGAATTTTTACCAACCGCATTACAGCCACACGGTGTATCGTTTATGCAGCCGAATATGCAGGTTGCGACGATTGACCATGCAATGTGGTTCCACCGTCCTTTTAGACTTGATGATTGGATTTTATATTCAGTTGATAGCCCAAGTGCGAGTTCTGGTCGTGGTTTGGTACGAGGTCAGTTTTTTGACCGTCAAGGCAATTTGGTTGCCTCAACGATCCAAGAAGGGGTCATGCGCCAGCGTTAATTTTCTGAATGCTGAGCTTGGCTTTGCACTATATCATCAATTGACTGCCAGACCCGTGCTGGCAGCAATGCTTTAAGATATAAATACACTTCACACAGCTCATTGCTGCCCGTTAAGCCTTGCTCTGTTTCGGTAATTAGCTTTTGCTCACGTAAGCTTGAAATAAAACCAATAAGCACTTTTTTATCAAAGAACTCTGGGGTTTTAATGCCATGCAAGGTGCCTAAGCGCTCTGCTAACACTTGGCTTTCGTGTTCAAGTTCTTCACGCTCAATACCACTGCTAGTTTGAATAAAGCCAACCACGATAGCGTAACGCTGTAGCGTTAGGTTTAAGGCACGACCTAGCATTTCGAGTTTTGCTAAACAGTCGTTGCTGTTGGTGATCTTGATATTATCGCCATCAATTTCAATGAGATCTTGATCAACGAAGCTTGCTAGAACCCGAGTAATGTAGTTTTCATCTAACTCATGTAGGAACCACTCTTTGGCAAACAGCGGGTAAAAACGCGCAATTAAGGCTTGGCACTCTGCTAAGGTCGTTTTGTGTGCCTTGAATAAATGCAGCGCCAATAAGCTTGGAACTGCAAATAAGTGCAATACGTTATTTCGGTAGTAGTTAAACAGTGTTTTTTCTTTATCGTTGATAGCGATAATTTCGCCAAATTCATCACTGATAACATCAAACTTATTAAGTTTGAGTGCATGCTCTAGTAGCTGTTCTGCGCTTTCGTCTGGTGTGGTCACCTTTTCACTGTAACTTGCGCTACGTTGTAAATGAAGATAAAACTCAAGTTGAGCAATCAGCTTAGGTCTACTCAATGCATGTTTATCATTAACTAATAAAATCATGGCAAGTAGATTCACTGCATTTAGTGCAGCAGCACTATTAATATTAACCATTACCTTATCAGCAAGTTCGGCGACCTGCGGTCCAAGCCATTGTGGTTTCTGAACATCAGTTGGGTGAATAGATTCACGCCAATCAGGTTGTTGATCATTTAGGTATTGATTAATCGAAATAGGGTCGCCAAAGTTTAGGTAACCACGGCCATAGTTTTTTAGGTTTTTTATCGCTTTAAAGATACCTAATACCGACTCACCTTTCTTATCGTTACCAGCAAGCTCTTTTAAGTAGGTATTAATTTCCATTACGTGCTCATAACCAATGTATACAGGAACAATCGAAATAGGGCGATCAATGCCACGTAGCATGGCTTGCAACGTCATGGCGAGCATGCCTGTTTTTGGGGGTAACAAGCGACCAGTGCGGCTACGGCCACCCTCAGTGTAAAACTTTACTGAATAGCCTTTGATAAATAACTGGCTCAGGTACTCTTTAAATACAGATGAATACAATTTATTGCCCGCGAATGAGCGGCGAATAAAGAAAGCACCACTACGACGGAAAATACCACCTGCTGGGAAGAAGTTTAAGTTGATACCTGCGGCGATATGCGGCGGAACCAAGCCCAAATGGTAAATAGAGTAGGTCAGCAATAAGTAATCCATATGCGAGCGGTGACATGGCATATAAATAATCTCGTGACCTTTATCTGTAAGCTCATGCACTTGTTCAGAAAACTTAATATCAATACCGTTATAAAGTTTATTCCAAAGCCAAGTTAAAATACGGTCTGCAACACGAATAGTTGCATCGCTGTAATTGGCGGCAATCTCATCAAGTAATTTAAGGGCATTTTGGCGAGCTTGCTCTTGGCTAATGTTCTTTTCTTTCGCTTCTATTTGAATTGCTTTTTTAATTGTTGGTGATGCAAGTAGCGAATTAAAAAGCTGCTCACGCGATGGCATCTTCGGGCCTGTCGCTGCTAGTTTTTGACGGCGAAAGTGTACACGGGCTACACGTAATAATTTATGCGGAAGCTCATCAACATCGGCTTTTTCATTTACTAATAAAGATAAGTCGAGCGGCTGACTAAAACGAATAAAATTATCGCGGCCAGAGAATAGCAGCACAAAGAACTTACGAAACCAGCTAGGTGTTAATGAGTGAGATACCAAAGTTCCCAAACCTGGCTTTTCTTTTCCTGGGTTTCTGCCCCATAAAATCGTCACTGGGATCACTTGAACGTTTTTCTCACCTGATTGCATCAGATGGTCAATAATCTGTTTGCCTTGTTGCAGGGCATTGCTTGGTTTGCTTTTGTTACCAATTAGCGGTGGCGGGTTTTGAATACCAATAAAGCGATCAAGTTCAGCATTACCTAATAACTGTTCTTCGGTTGGGTCTGGTAAACCGTATTTCTTACATACCCGTGCGAGTGCGGCTAAATCAGAACGCGCATTAAGCCTAACAATATAGAAGGTCGGGTTGGCTGGGTTTAGATTGTATTGTTCAATCGGGTTTTCTGGTAGCACCTTACTTTTTACAAACAAGCGGTTCATACCGGCAGAAATGAAATTTAAACAACGATTAATGATACGCATCAACTCACCAAAGTTATTAGT
The DNA here is from genome assembly GCA_013391845.1 of Pseudoalteromonas shioyasakiensis. Taxonomy (NCBI): domain Bacteria; kingdom Pseudomonadati; phylum Pseudomonadota; class Gammaproteobacteria; order Alteromonadales; family Pseudoalteromonadaceae; genus Pseudoalteromonas; species Pseudoalteromonas shioyasakiensis. Next base: position 291,065 of record CP058414.1, on the reverse strand, counting down.
AGATATTAAATAGACCGAGTGTGGTCAAAAATAAGCAGCATAGAATAACAATTATTAACTGGACTGACCATTTAAAAGCGATTTTCTAGCTCCTTTACCGAACCAAGTATAATTTAAAGACGCTAATGTTATTGATAAAGTTCGAAAAATAAACAAAATTTAATTTAGACCTTTGGGATTTTCAAAATAGTTGTTGCATTTATCACCAATCTATCTATAATACGCAGGCTTTCAAAATTCCCTCGGGAACTTGGAAGGAAAAATTAAGCTTGGATTTCAAGCTAATAAACAGGAATTCCGATTTGGAATTCAACGTAGATATAAGAGAACAGCCGACATCTTAATTAATAAGTATGTTTCGGTCGTTTTTTTATGCTCTTTTTAAATGCTCTTTATATTGAGGTTTAAGAATGTCAAATCAACGCATTCGTATTCGCCTAAAAGCTTTTGACCACCGTTTGATTGACCAATCAACGGCGGAAATCGTGGAAACTGCGAAACGCACTGGCGCACAAGTACGTGGTCCAATCCCACTACCTACACGCTTTGAACGTTTTACTGTACTAACTTCACCGCACGTTAACAAAGACGCGCGTGATCAGTACGAAATCCGCACCCATAAACGTCTGATCGACATCGTAGAACCAACTGACAAGACTGTTGACGCTCTTATGCGTTTAGATCTTGCTGCTGGTGTTGATGTTCAAATCAGCCTGGGTTAATCGGAAGATTAGAGAGGTTTTAGGAAAATGGCATTAGGTCTAGTCGGTCGTAAAGTGGGTATGACACGTATCTTCACTGAAGATGGTGTATCTATCCCTGTGACAGTTATCGAAGCGACTCCTAACCGTATTGCTCAGATCAAATCTGAAGCAACTGACGGTTATAACGCGCTTCAAGTAACCGCAGGCACTAAAAAAGCAAGCCGTGTAAACAAAGCAGCAGCGGGTCACTTCGCTAAAGCTGGTGTTGAAGCGGGTCGCGGTCTGTGGGAATTCCGCCTAAATGGTGGTGAAGGCGATTTTGAAGTAGGCGCTGAGCTTACTGTTGAATTATTCAACGAAATCAACAAAGTTGACGTAACCGGTACTTCTAAAGGTAAAGGTTTCCAAGGTGGTGTTAAGCGCTGGAACTTCAGCATGCAAGACGCTACTCACGGTAACTCTCTATCTCACCGTGCTCCTGGTTCAATCGGTCAAAACCAATCACCTGGTAAGGTGTTTAAAGGTAAGAAAATGGCCGGTCACATGGGTGCTGAGCGTGTAACGACTCAAAACTTAGAACTAGTTCGCGTTGACGCTGAGCGTAACTTGCTTTTAGTTAAAGGTGCAGTACCTGGCGCTATCGGCGGTGACGTTATCGTTAAACCAGCTGTTAAAGCATAAGTCCTGGAGATTTAGTGATGGAATTAGCAATTAAAGACGCTTCTGGCGCTCTTGAAGTTTCTGAAGCTACTTTTGGACGTGAGTTTAACGAAGCATTAGTACACCAAGTAGTTGTTGCTTACGCAGCAGGTGCTCGTCAAGGTACTCGTGCTCAGAAGACACGTTCTGAAGTAAGCGGTGGTGGTAAAAAACCATGGTCTCAAAAAGGTACTGGCCGTGCACGTGCTGGTACAATTCGTAGCCCAATTTGGCGTTCAGGTGGCGTTAGCTTCGCAGCTAAACCACAAGATCACAGCCAAAAAGTAAACCGTAAAATGTACCGCGGTGCGATCAAAAGCATCTTATCTGAATTAGTTCGTCAAGAGCGTTTAATCGTTGTTGAACAGTTTGGTCTTGAAGCACCAAAAACTAAAGAACTAGTTGCTAAGCTTAAAGAACTTGAGCTTAAAGATGTTCTAATCGTGACTGAAGAAGTAGATGAGAATCTTTTCTTATCGGCACGTAACCTATACAAGGTTGACACGCGTGATGTAGCTGGTATCGATCCTGTAAGCCTAATCGCTTTCGATAAGGTACTTATTACAGCTGCTGCTGTTAAGCAACTTGAGGAGGCGCTAGCATGATCCGTGAAGAACGTCTTTTAAAAGTGATCCTTGCTCCACACATCTCTGAAAAAAGCACTATCGCTGCTGAAGAAAACAACACGATTGTTTTCAAAGTAGCTTCTGATGCAACTAAAGCTGAAATCAAAGCTGCAGCAGAAAAGCTTTTTGAAGTAGAAGTAACTGGTGTTCGCACACTAAACGTTAAGGGTAAAACAAAACGTACTGGCATGCGTTTCGGTCGTCGTTCAGACTGGAAGAAAGCTTACGTTACTCTTAAAGAAGGTAGCGAGCTAGACTTTGTCGGCGGCGCCGAGTAATAAGGGGAGTTAGAATTATGGCACTTCAAAAGTGTAAACCAACTTCTGCGGGTCGTCGTCACCTGGTTAAAGTGGTTAACCCAGATCTACATAAGGGTAAACCTTACGCACCACTACTAGAGAAAAACTCTAAGTCTGGTGGTCGTAATAACAAAGGTCGTATCACGGTTCGTCACATCGGTGGTGGTCATAAGCATCATTACCGTGTAATCGACTTTAAACGCACTAAAGATGGCATTCCAGCTGTTGTTGAGCGTCTAGAGTATGATCCAAACCGTAGCGCAAACATCGCTCTTGTATTATATGCAGACGGTGAGCGTCGTTACATTATTGCACCTAAAGGCTTAAAAGCTGGTGATTCAATCCAATCTGGTATTGATGCACCAATCAAAGCTGGTAACACGTTACCAATGCGTAACATGCCTGTAGGTTCGACTGTTCACAACGTAGAATTAAAACCAGGTAAAGGTGCGCAAATCGCACGTTCTGCTGGTGCATACGTTCAAATCCTTGCTCGTGAAGGTCAATACGTAACTCTACGTCTTCGTTCTGGCGAAGTTCGTAAAGTTCTATCTGACTGTCGCGCAACGCTTGGTGAAGTAGGTAATGCTGAGCATATGCTTCGTTCACTAGGTAAAGCTGGTGCAAATCGCTGGCGTGGTATCCGTCCGACAGTTCGTGGTGTTGCCATGAACCCGGTAGATCACCCGCACGGTGGTGGTGAAGGTCGTACATCTGGTGGTCGTCATCCTGTGTCTCCATGGGGTAAACCGACTAAAGGTGCTAAGACACGTAAGAACAAGCGTACTGATAAATTTATCGTACGTCGTCGTACTAAATAATAGTTGAGGAATAGCCATGCCACGTTCTCTCAAGAAAGGTCCTTTTATTGACCTACACTTGCTGAAGAAGGTAGAGAAAGCGTTGGAAAGCGGTGACAAGAAGCCAATTAAAACTTGGAGCCGTCGTTCAATGATCATACCTAACATGATCGGATTGACCATCGCTGTCCATAATGGTCGTCAGCACGTTCCTGTGTTCATCACAGACGAAATGATCGGTCACAAACTAGGTGAATTTGCACCAACTCGCACTTACCGCGGTCACGCTGCGGATAAGAAAGCGAAGAAACGTTAAGAGGGGAATGATAAATGCAAGCATTAGCTAAACATAAATTCGCCTCTGGTTCGGCGCAAAAAGCACGTCTAGTTGCAGATCAGATCCGCGGACTTCCGGTTGATCGCGCTCTAGAAATCCTGGCGTACAGCCCTAAAAAAGCGGCTGTATTAGTTAAGAAAGTACTTGAGTCTGCTATTGCTAACGCAGAGCATAACGAAGGTGCTGACATTGATGAGCTTCGTGTAACTACGATCTTTGTGGACGATGGTCCAACAATGAAGCGTATTATGCCACGTGCTAAAGGACGCGCAGACCGCATCCTTAAGCGTACAAGCCACATCACTGTTGTGGTTTCAGATAGCTAGGAGTATAAGTAATGGGACAAAAAGTTCATCCTACTGGTATTCGCCTAGGTATCTCTAAACCTTGGGTTTCTACCTGGTACGCGAATTCAAAAGATTTCTCTGATCAGCTTTTTGGCGATCACAAAGTACGTACATTCCTTACTAAGGAATTAAAAGCGGCTTCTGTGTCTAAAATCGTTATTGAGCGTCCAGCTAAATCTATCCGTGTAACAATTCACACAGCTCGTCCTGGTGTTGTTATCGGTAAAAAAGGCGAAGACGTTGAAAAACTACGTCAAGCAGTAACTAAGATTGCAGGTGTTCCGGCTCAGATTAATATCGCTGAAGTTCGTAAGCCTGAACTTGATGCACAACTAGTAGCTGACGGTATTGCGTCACAGCTAGAGCGTCGTGTTATGTTCCGTCGCGCTATGAAGCGTTCGGTACAAAATGCAATGCGCATTGGTGCAAAGGGTATCAAAGTTGAAGTTAGCGGTCGTCTTGGCGGTGCTGAGATCGCACGTTCAGAATGGTATCGTGAAGGTCGTGTACCTCTACATACTCTTCGTGCTGATATCGACTACGCAACTTCTGAAGCCTTAACCACTTATGGTATCATTGGTGTTAAAGTTTGGATCTTCAAAGGCGAAGTTATTGGTGGTTTACCACTAGTACAAGAGCAAGAGAAGCCAGCTAAACGCGCGCCAAAGAAAGCCAAAAAAAGTGCTAAGTAGAGGTAGCGAGTAATGTTACAGCCAAAACGTACAAAATTCCGTAAAATGCACAAAGGCCGCAACCGCGGTTTAGCGCAAAACGGTAACAAAGTAAGCTTCGGTACTTTCGGTTTGAAAGCTACTGGCCGTGGCCGTATGACTGCTCGTCAAATCGAAGCAGCTCGTCGTGCTATGACACGTCACGTAAAGCGTCAAGGTAAAATCTGGATTCGTGTATTCCCAGATAAGCCAATTACGAACAAACCATTAGAAGTTCGTATGGGTAAAGGTAAAGGTTCTGTTGAATATTGGGTTGCTGAAATTCAACCTGGTAAAGTACTTTACGAAATGGAAGGTGTTTCTGAAGAGCTTGCTCGTGAAGCATTCAACCTTGCAGCGCGTAAATTACCATTCACAACAACTTTCGTAACTCGGACGGTGATGTAATGAAAGCTAGCGAACTAAAAGACAAAAGCGTAGAAGAGCTAAATGCTGAACTTCTAGGACTTCTTCGTGAGCAGTTCAACCTGCGCATGCAAGCAAGCACTGGTCAGTTAGCTCAGACACACACGCTAAGAACAGTACGTCGCGATATCGCGCGTGTAAAAACAGTTATTAACCAGAAGGCAGGTCAATAATGAGCGATAAAATCCGTACTCTTCAAGGCCGTGTAATCAGCGACAAGATGGACAAATCTTTCACTGTTGCTATCGCACGTTACGTGAAGCATCCAGTATATGGTAAATTCATCAAACGTACGACTAAACTACACGTACATGACGAAAACAACACAGCTCAAACTGGTGACGTAGTTACTATTTCTGAGTGCGCTCCTATTTCTAAGACTAAGTCTTGGACTTTAGTAGACGTTGTTGAGCGTCCAAAGAAAGCTTAATTTTTAATTAAGTTTCCTTACTAAAAAGCCTCGGCATCTGCTGGGGCTTTTTGTTTTTAAAATACAGCAATATGCTGATCGAGAGAGTGGCTTTTTAACTTGAGTTCATTAACTCAAGTTTGTTACCGCTATGCCAATTCATTTCTCACATGCTTTAAATAGGCTTGTAGGCTTTCTTGCCAAAGTACCATGGCATCAGTTAATGAATCCTTCAAAGGTTTGTTATCGAGTAGCTTACGCTCAATTTTCTTAAGTTCTAAACCATAGCGGTTAAAGCCTAGTTGCAAAGCTGTGCTAGCTTGGCGGTGGAGTAGCTTGATACACTGATCTTTATCGTCTTCGACGAGCTGCTGGCAGCGGATCAGTTTGTTTCTAGCTGAGAGTACAAACTCGTTGTAAATTGATGACATCTCATCTTCATTGAATGAACTTACAAGAGTGGCTGCGGCCGTTTCATCATAAAGTGTATCACGCAGTTCTACGGCAATACTTGCTGCTTGATTCGTTTGTGAATCACTGAGCGCTTGGCGTAGTTTTTGCTGCTTTATTGGCTTGCCTACAATGTCTTTAATACCGAGTGCTAAGTACTCTTTAATTTCATCCGGACTAAGGCTTGCGGTAAACGCTAATACAGGGGTTCGTTGGTTTAAATGGTCAATATTTTTTAGCTTTTTCAGCACTTCTTGGCCAGTTAGATCTGGTAAATTCATATCCAATAATACTACATCAAAGTGATGTTTCTGCATCAGTTCAATTGCGCTGGTACCATCTTTAGCAAGCTTAATTTTGTGTTCATCATCGGCCATAAATTCAATGGCAATTTTCTGGTTTAAATCGAGATCTTCAACTAATAAAACATCAAGACCGGTTACGTAATCTTTTGATTGATGGCGTTGTTCAACTAAGCTGAGTTCACCAATAGCAAGAGGAATATCAAAGCTGAAAGTACTGCCTTTATCTAGTTCACTTTCAATAATCAGTTTACTGCCTAATTTTTCGAGTAAACGACTGGTGATCGCTAAGCCAAGGCCCGTTCCGCCTTTTTCTTTACCTGCGCTGCTTTGTACATAAGGTTCTGTTAGGTATGCAATCTCTTCATCTTCAATACCTGGACCTGAGTCTATTACACTAACACGCACAAGGTGATCTAATTGACCTTCATTTAGCAGTTTAACATGGATTTTCACGGCACCGTGGTCGGTAAATTTAATCGCATTTCCAACAAGATTAATAATTACTTGCCTGAGTTTTTGTTGGTCGCAGTAATAACATGCTTGTTCGGGTAGGTTGTAAATAAGTTCAAATTTTAAGTGTTTTTGCTCTGCTAAAGGGCTTAGTAAAAGGCAGAGGTTATTGAGCCAGGTTTTAAACTCTACGTCTTCTTCGTAAAGCGCTTCATCACGTTGGTCGAGGCTTGCATAGTCGAGTACTTTATCTACCAATAGGTTTAGTGATTCAGCTGAGTTAATTATCGCCTCACAGTAAGGCTTATCTCGTGGGTCACTCGACTGATTCATTATTAACTGTGCACTTCCTAAAATTCCATTTAATGGTGTGCGTATCTCATGGCTGATAGTTGATAAGAATAAGCCACGTATTTCTAGATCTTTATGCGCTTTTTCGGCTAATTGGTTTAAGTTTTGTTCGCGACGTTCATTACATAAAAGTGCCATACCTGTTGCGTAAAAGATCGGCGCGATGACGCCATTTATCAACAAAGGGATACTAAACCAATTTGTAGATAGTAGATTAGCTGCAGTGACATTTTCCATCATTACAGTACGGCCTGTGAAAACCGCTAGAAGAATGCTGAGAATTAAAATATAAACAATACTGCCATTTGGGTAACTTTTACGACCATTACGAATGAATAAAGCCAGTAAAAATAGTACCTCAACGATATGTTGAAGGTCTGAAACCAGAATTCGACTACGTAATTCTGCGCTGTCGGAGGCAAGGTAAATTATGCTGATAGCTAGTACGACGGTAATAGCAATAAAGGTTTTAAAGCCAACGCATTTGGCATTTAAAAACTGGCAAATAGCGAGTACATGAATAATGGAAGCACTAAAGAGCAACGTATTTGCAATGCCAACACTGGCAATATTATTGATGTGGCCATGTAATGCAAAACTCATTACTGATGCAAACATCACTAAAGGATAGAAAATATAAAGTAAAGTACCCGGAGTTTTTTTATTGGTTCGCCATGTAAGATAGTTAAGAAGGGTCATCACTGCCATCATGGCTGCACTGGCGTAATATAAAGTAACAGAATCGAGCATTGTATTTCCGGTGTTTTGCAATCAGTTTGAGCATAAAGTCAATTGCAGTGTTTAGCAACCAGAAACAAAAACAGACGCGGCTGCGTCTGTTTTAATTAGTAGGATGTTTGGTTTAACGAATTTCGTCTGGAATATTTTGCTGTGCCCAAGACAATAGCTCGATACGGTTACGACATTTAGTTTTTCTAAATGCACTATATAAATGAGTTTTAACTGTATGTGGGCTGATGCTTAAGTCTTCAGCAATTTCTTTATTCTTCGAGCCTTTACTCATTAGTGAGATAATTGCTTTTTCACGTTTAGTAAGTTTAACCGGTTCGATATCACCATCTGTCAATTTGTGGAGTGCATCTTTATTGAACTGCAACATACGATTTAGTGCGTTACACATGATATCGCGGCGGTACCATAGTTGATCTTCAAGTAATAAACGAATGCCTTTCATTAACACATCTGCATTATCTGTTGTGTAAAATACACCACGAATACCACTTAATAGAGCACGGTTAGCAAGTTCAGGGTTTTCATCTAAGTTAAACAGTACGATATCGCATTTCATTCGAAGATTAACTAGTTGTTCTTTTAACTTACCCCACGGATCAGTGCTTGAAGTTTCAATAAATAACAAGCGTGTTCCTTCTGGTACTTCAGAGATATCAGTACCAGATGTCACTGCAAGTCCTTGTGTTTTTAACAATGGCTCTAATACGTTTATGCCAATAGTGTTAATTGGCTCTGGATCTAATAATAAAAAGGCTGAACTACTCATATATATACACTCTTGAATAAAGTTGACAGTTAAATCCTATCACGCAATCCACCCCTTTCGTATTAGAAATTTCTGAGAGTTGTGCAGGAAAAGTACAGTTTGTGTCTGTTTTCTGTCAAAAATTACAGTTAGTTAACAAAGTGCAGTATGTTAACTAACTGATATATAATTATTATAGCCGAAAATAATATGTTTGTGCTAGTTTTTACAATTGTTTACATATCAAAGTATTAGATCGGTTGTTTTTTCTTATCTTGATATGGAGGCCAGCCCATTTCTTTACCTGCTAGCATGTGTAGATGTATATGGTACACAGTTTGTCCACCATGGTCATTACAGTTCATTACGACGCGAAAACCGTCTTCACTAAAGCCAAATTGCTTGGCGAGCTTTGCTGCAACCACATATAAGTGACCGACTAAAGCTGCATTTTCTTCTGTAACATCGTTAATTGTCGCTATTGGAGTTTTTGGGATGATCAGTACATGAAAAGGGGCTTGCGGGTTGATATCTTTAAAAGCCAGTGATAGCTCATCTTCATAAATAATATCAGCTGGGATCTCTCGGTTAATAATCTTTGTAAAAATAGTCTCTTGGCTCATACTTAGCTCTCTTATAAATGTGGTTAAATGACCACCCACTAATGACAAACTTTATTTGCAGTGTCAAACTGAAACTGCCGCAAGTTGAACAACCAAGGAGTGAACATGCGTAAGTTAGTATTACTGAGTAGTGCGTTAATGCTATTTAACAGTTTTAGCAGTGTAGCTGAGACTATTCACTTTCCAGAAGAGTTTGTACCTTTACAAGTTGGAGAGCGCCTTATTGAGCAGTCGTTTTTCAGTCGTGTTGACGATGTTGAGCTTGCTCCTGGTACATACAAAGTGAAGATGAAATACACAGATCTATACGAACAAGGATACGATGACCATCAAGTTGTTGAGTCTGAGCCGTTTTGGGTTGAGCTCACGGTGGAAAGTGGCAAAGACTATGATTTAGTGTTCAATCGTGCCAATAATGCTGTAGCCGCAGAAGTATTTGCTGAATCACCGCAAGTAAGCTTAAAAGCCAAGGGCAGTGAACTTGCTGTGCCTTTATCTATAGTTAGCTATCGTGTATCAAGCACGCCTGTACAAGCTGTGGCAAGCGCCCCAGTTGCTGCTACAAGCAACAAGCCTGCGACTGCAAAACCTGTTACATTGCCTGCAAAAGTACCCGGCGGACAAGCAGGACTTAAAAATATGCCAAATGCGGCTGCGATGCTTGAATTTTGGTGGCAACAAGCAAGCCCTGAAGAGCGCCGTGCCTTCTTACAAAAAGTAAGTAACTAATAAAAGAATTAAAAAAGGCGCTGATTTTCAGCGCCTTTTTTGTGTTTGATGACTTACTTTGCAAATAAGTCGTCAACAGTACCTTGTGCAAGTGGGTGGTAACCCGGACGTGCTTTTAAGTACACATCATGTGCCCAGTCTTTTCTACCATTTTTAATAAGTGCTTTATAGAGTGGCACAATTAATTTACGGCGACCGATGCCTGATAGATGTTTATCTAAAGCAGGGTAGATAGGTTGATAACCATTACCTACCGCTAGCATAAACCATGCGAAAGCGCGCTCTGCATTAGTTGACTGTGTTAGGTTGAATTGATTATCCAGCTCAGTCATTTTTGCAATGCTTAAATCGCGAGGAAGATTATTTAAAAAGTGTAGCCACTCATGAACTGACCAATCTGCTGTTGGTAATTGGGCTGCACTGATCTCACCGTTTAACCATGTTTTGGTTACTGCATCAACTTTATCGAAGGCATCAGAGGTTGGATTCGGTGCATCGCTTGGTAAACCAGGCTCAAAGATCCATTCATTGACTTTATCCATGCTCACTACGCCAGGATATTTGTCGATAAGGTTGGCTTTTAAGTAAGTAACAAATTGAGCTGTTGTAAGAGACTTAAACGCAAACTGGTCAAAGTAACCTTTTACGAATGGGTCGAACTTGTCACGGCCAAATTTGTTTTCAAGATAAATTAAGAAAAGCTGACCTTTAGTGTAAGGCACTGAGCTAAATGCATCATCAGGATCGCGGCCATTAAGTTTTAAGTTAAGGCGCGTATCTGGTGCTGGCAGAGTTTTAAGTAATGCACGTAAGCCGGCTGCATCAAGCGCTTGTTCCATAACTGCACGGTCACGGCCAAACACTTCTTCCATAATGCGGTTTTCAACGTAAGACGTGAAACCTTCATTTAGCCATAAGTCTTCCCACGTCGCATTAGTCACTAAGTTACCAGACCAAGAGTGAGCAAGCTCGTGAGCAATTAGGTTTACTAAGCTTTTATCACCAGCAACAACTGTTGGGGTGATGAAAGATAAGCGTGGGTTTTCCATGCCACCAAATGGGAAGCTTGGTGGTAGCATTAATAAGTCATAACGACCCCATGCGTATTCACCATACATAGCGTTAGTTTTATCGATCATCGCTTGTGTGTCGTTAAACTCAGCAACAGATGCATCTAAAATTGTTGGCTCAGCAAAGATACCTGTTTGCTTAGACATGGCTTTAAATTCTAAATTACCAGCACCAATTGCGATTAAGTATGGCGAAATTGGTTGTGGCATATTAAATAAGTAATCGCCGTCTTTATAAAGAGCATCTTTATTATCAGCACTCATTACCGCACGAATGTCTTTAGGGGTGTGAATACGTGCCGAGTATGTTACGCGCATTGCTGGCGTATCTTGTACTGGGATCCAGCTACGAGCATGAATTGCTTGTGATTGGCTGTACATAAATGGGTGTGATTTACTGGCTGTTTGCTCTGGCGTTAACCACTGTAAACCTGAAGCTTCTGGGCGGCTGTTGTAGTAAATACGAGCTTTAACCGCTTGGCTTTTAAATTTAATTGTTAATTTTGAGCCCTTCACGTCATCACGTGCAGCAAGGGTGAAGTCAGCCTTGTGCCAGCTGCCTTTTTGATCTTGATACATTACTTTGTCGATATCTAAATCGCGTGTATCAAGTACTAGCGTTTTGCTTGTTGCATTGTGCCAATCTAGCGTGTGCTCAACAAAACCTTCAAGTTGTTTGTCATCAAAATCAACATCTAAATCTAGTAGTAGGTGAGTGGTTGTTACGTCATCTAAGTTTGCGTAAGTGTGCTGGCTGATTGCATCTGCAGTTGCTTGAGAGCAAGCACCGGCCATAGCAAGACTTAAAAGTAATGGTTTAAACTTCATAATAACCCTGGAACGGAAATGAAAAAGAGCTCGTTTTATAACATGATTAGTGCAGTGGGTTGAGTGATTTTTACAATCTAATGCGTATTTTGCGACGATAGGTTACACTAATGCGATTAGTTACCGGTAACCTTTGAGGCGTTTTGTGGCTCAGTCCCTGCAATCTTTTCATACCTTTTCTTTGCCTAGCCAATGCCAGCATTTTTATCAAATTGATGAAGTGGATCAGCTTTTAAGCACAGACTTTTCTAAGCCATTTTGTATTTTAGGTGAAGGTAGTAATACGGTGTTTTTATCTGACTACCAAGGTTTCTGTGATCCACATGAACACGAAGGGCATAGATATAGAGCAGCAAAGTGATGGCTTTTTATTGCACATCGCAGCCGGAGAAAACTGGCACCAATTAGTCTCTATGACCGTTGCCAATGAAATGCCTGGGCTTGAAAACCTTGCTTTAATTCCAGGTACTGTTGGGGCTGCGCCAGTGCAAAATATTGGTGCTTATGGTGTGGAGCTTGAAAAGTTTGTTAGTTATGTTGAGTACTTTGATATTGCAACCAAAACGATAAACCGCTTAGCTAAGAATGAATGCCAATTTGGCTATCGTGATTCTATATTCAAACATGCCTTGAAAAATAAAGCTGTGATCACCCAAGTAGGGTTGCTGTTACCTAAAAAATGGCAGCCAGTGCTTAGTTATGGACCATTGCAACAGCTTTCAGCTCCCTCTCCTCAGCAGGTGTTTGAGCAAATCATCGCAACTAGAAGCAGTAAATTACCAAATCCAAACAAACTTGCGAATGCTGGCAGCTTTTTTAAAAACCCAGTGATCAGTAATGAGCAACTTGCGTTACTTTTAAAACAGTATCCTGAGTTACCTCATTACTTTGTTGATGCTGAGCACCATAAGGTTGCGGCAGGATGGTTGATTGAACAAGCAGGATTAAAAGGTTGTAAAATCGCAGGTATTGAGGTTCATCAACAGCAAGCGTTAGTGCTAGTCAATCATGGTAATAGTACAGGCGATGATTTAATTGCCATGGTAAAACATGTTCAACAACAAGTTTGGCAAAAATATCAGATTGCTCTACAACACGAAGTACGACTGATTAATGCCGTTCATGAGTGTCACATTGAATTAGGAGCTTCATTATGAAAGCACCAGACGGTAATAAGCTCGCTATTTTACATGCTCTGAATACTGGTGGTTTTATTTCTGGTCAGCAATTGGGTGAGCAACTTGGTATTAGCCGCGCAGCAGTGGGTAAACATATTCACTCGTTACAGGAAATGGGGCTCGATATTTTCAAGGTCACTGGTAAAGGGTATTGCCTTAACAATAGTGCAGGCTTACTGAACAAAGATAAAATCGGCCAGTATTATACTGTATTGGGTGGCAGCACCGCTGAGGTCGAAGTGCAGCCAATTATTGATTCAACTAACAGTGAGCTTATGCGCCGTTTGCAAACAGAGGTACCACTGCCATCTGGTAGCGTGTTAGTTGCAGAAATGCAGCAAGCTGGAAGAGGACGCCGTGGGCGCGTTTGGCAATCTCCGTTTGGTGCAAACTTATACTTTAGTTATTTTTGGCGTTTGGATGATGGTTTGCAAGCTGCTATGGGGGTATCTATTGCTGTTGGGCTGGCTGTTTACGATACACTTAAAGCCTTGTACCAATTGGATGTAGAGCTTAAATGGCCAAATGATATCTACTTAAACCGTGAAAAATTAGCAGGTGTATTAGTTGAACTTGATGGTCAACCACAAGGACCTTGCCAGCTTGTAATAGGTATAGGTATCAACTTACATATGCCAGAAAGTGTTAGCCAACACATAGATCAAGCATGGACTGACTTAAGCCAGCATGTAAAGGGGTTAGATAAAAACAAGCTGGTGGCTTATTTGTGCTTTTATTTAGAAAAACGCTTAACCCAGTATCAGCAATCAGGTTTAAACGGTATGTATCTACAGTGGAATCAGTTAAATGCATTTGCAGGCGAGTGCGTTGAGCTAAATACTGGTCATCGAAGCTGGCGTGGCATTTGCGAAGGGATTGATAACCAAGGTGGCGTGCGCATTCGTCAAGATGGCGAAGTAAAAAGTTATTATGGTGGTGAAATTTCATTACGTAAGGCTGAGCTATGAAACTATTAGTGGATGTTGGCAATACCGCAATTAAAGCCGTTTTATTTGATGGTAAGGGTTATCAAGCATGTGAGCTCAGCAATTTACCTTGGTTACAAATAAAAGAGCTGGTATATGCCTGCGTGGGTAGCGCTGAGCTACTTAAACCTTTATTGGCACAGGCGCAGCAACATGCTGTTCCTTACTTTGAAGCAGAGGTGACAGCTAAACTCGCTATGTTAACCTGCGCCTATCAGCAGTTTCAAAACTTAGGAATTGATCGCTGGCTCGCGGTGATAGCTGCGTATGTAGAATATCCTCAGCAAAACTGCATCATTATCGATGCCGGTACCGCAACGACAATCGATGTGCTCAACAAAGAAGGGGCGCATTTAGGGGGCTGGATTTTACCCGGTCTTGATTTAATGACGTCTTCACTTACCCAAAACACGCAGCGGGTATTTGATGATAAACAAATACCCTTTACTACAGATTTAGGGCGTAATACTCCAAATGGTCTAAAAAATGGTGCCATGGTTGCTACCCTAGGTGCAATCGAGCTAGCAAAACAACATCTTAACCAACAAGATTGTCAGCTATTATTTGCTGGTGGCTATGGCAAACTGTTAGCAGATTCATTTATAGATGCTAAATTTGACAGCTTACTGGTTTTTAAAGGGCTAAATTATTGGCATGAAATAGCCACAAAATAGTAAAAGTATGGGTATTTGTCTGAATAGTGAGCGTTTAACACATAAAATCACATTTTTTTTAATTTTATGGTTGCATCACAATAAACCTTACCTTAGAATCTCGCCCCGTACTAAAGCAGTGCCGACTTAGCTCAGTTGGTAGAGCAACTGACTTGTAATCAGTAGGTCATCCGTTCAACTCGGATAGTCGGCACCACTTTCCTTTTACCGGAAGTGACTTAGTAAAGAATTTTCGTGGAGGGGTTCCCGAGCGGCCAAAGGGATCAGACTGTAAATCTGACGGCTCAGCCTTCGCTGGTTCGAATCCAGCTCCCTCCACCACTTTATTCTTGACGGTTAGAGGTAGTTTAAGAACAGGTTCCTATGCGGGCATCGTATAATGGCTATTACCTCAGCCTTCCAAGCTGATGATGCGGGTTCGATTCCCGCTGCCCGCTCCAGACTTCTGGTGTTGCTGATATAGCTCAGTTGGTAGAGCGCACCCTTGGTAAGGGTGAGGTCGGCAGTTCAAATCTGCCTATCAGCACCAGTATCGAGAACTCATCTTAATATCTTCCTTTATCTGTCAGAAAAAACTATTTGAAATTTGAAAAAATTAAATTAATCTACCCTCGGTGGATTATTTTCATATGTAATCTAGATACACAAAACTGATAGGTTCCGTCATGGCAAAAGAAAAGTTTGAACGCGTAAAACCGCACGTAAACGTTGGTACAATCGGCCACGTTGACCACGGTAAAACAACTCTAACAGCAGCAATCACAAACGTACTTGCAAAAGTATACGGTGGTGTAGCTAAAGACTTCGCATCAATCGATAACGCTCCAGAAGAGCGTGAGCGTGGTATCACAATCTCAACTTCACACGTTGAGTACGATACTCCAACTCGTCACTACGCACACGTAGACTGTCCAGGACACGCCGATTATGTTAAAAACATGATCACTGGTGCTGCTCAAATGGACGGCGCAATCCTAGTAGTTGCTGCGACTGACGGTCCTATGCCACAAACTCGTGAGCACATCCTACTTTCTCGTCAGGTTGGTGTACCTTACATCATCGTATTCATGAACAAATGTGACATGGTTGACGACGAAGAGCTACTTGAGCTAGTTGAGATGGAAGTTCGTGAACTTCTTTCAGAGTACGACTTCCCAGGTGATGACTTACCACTAATCCAAGGTTCAGCGCTTAAAGCGTTAGAAGGCGAGAAAGAGTGGGAAGACAAAATCGTTGAGCTTGCAGAAGCACTAGATTCTTACATCCCAGAGCCAGAGCGTGACATCGATAAGCCATTCATCATGCCTATCGAAGACGTATTCTCAATCCAAGGTCGTGGTACTGTTGTAACTGGCCGTGTTGAAGCTGGTATCATCAACGTGAATGACGAAGTTGAAATCGTAGGTATCAAAGAAACTACGAAGACAACTTGTACAGGTGTTGAGATGTTCCGTAAGCTTCTAGACGAAGGTCGTGCGGGTGAGAACATCGGTGCACTTCTACGTGGTACTAAGCGTGAAGACGTTGAACGTGGTCAAGTACTAGCTAAGCCTGGTTCAATCACTCCACACACGAAGTTCACTTCAGAAGTATACGTACTTTCTAAAGATGAAGGTGGTCGTCACACTCCATTCTTCAAAGGTTACCGTCCACAGTTCTACTTCCGTACAACTGACGTAACAGGTGACGTACAGTTACCAGACGGCGTTGAAATGGTAATGCCTGGTGATAACATCAAGATGACTGTAGAACTAATCTGCCCAATCGCGATGGACGAAGGTTTACGCTTCGCTATCCGTGAAGGTGGTCGTACAGTTGGTGCTGGTGTTGTTGCAACTATCGTTGAGTAATCAACTATAGTAATGCATCAAGCATTAAGAAAAACCCGAGCTTAGTCTCGGGTTTTTTTATGGGTGAAAAAGCTATCAGCTGAAGTTTTAAGCAGTTTAGAGTGAAAGACTAATCTGCCGCCTTCAAACTCCCAATGGACGAAGGTTTACGCTTCGCTATCCGTGAAGGTGGCCGTACAGTTGGTGCTGGTGTTGTTGCAACTATCGTTGAGTAATCAACTATAGTAATGCATCAAGCATTAAGAAAAACCCGAGCTTAGTCTCGGGTTTTTTTATGGGTGAAAAAGCTATCAGCTGTAAGTTTTAAGCAGTTTAGAGTGAAAGACTAATCTGCCGCCTTCAAACTCCCAATGGACGAAGGTTTACGCTTCGCTATCCGTGAAGGCTGAAAGCGGGGAGTTCGGGAGTGAAACTCCCGCAGCTTGAAGGCAAAGAGCTCTGTGATGAGCCGGAGGCCGTACAGTTGGTGCTGGTGTTGTTGCAACTATCGTTGAGTAATCAACTATAGTAATGCATCAAGCATTAAGAAAAACCCGAGCTTAATCTCGGTTTTTTTTATGGGTGAAAAAGCTATCAGCTGCATGCTTTAAGCCGCTTTTTCATTTCCCTAACGCTTTGTCTAGCTCTTCTCTTAAGCGTGGGCTTTTTAGATTTTCAGCCATAATTTCGGCAACTTTTGCATTACTGCTATTTTCAAGAGTAGTTATTCGTTCTGCTAAATCGGTGGCGAAACTATTATTTCCGTCTCGCATTGCACGGAAAAATTGTCCAATCAGTGCAGTGGCAGAAATATTGCGAACATAATTATTATCGTCCGTTTGTAGTAACTTCTGAAAATGCTCAGCGAGTTTTGGCGAAACGTTTGTTTGCCGAGATAAACTCTCTAGGGCACTAACTCGGATCTTGGCATCATTAGTGTATTCACTGATGCTTATCATGGCATCGATTACTGCATTTGCTTGGCTTTCATCTAGGTCGCGCCTGAGCATGCTTAAGGTCATTTTTAGTTGGCCGTATGCTGCTAAACGCTCATTTTCTGATTTGCTTAAATTAAGCAATGTTGCGAGTGCTTCATTTATCGAAGAGTCAGCATATTGTGGGTCTGCTTTAATGCGTTCGCGGTAGTCGTCAGGTAAATTACTTAGCCAACCAAGAGCAGGGTTTCTCTTTTCAATCTCGGCGCGTCGCTCACTTTCTTGTTGTTCGATTGCTTGCTTTACCAATGAGGCAAGTAGCTCAGGAGCAATGGTTGGAGTTTGATGCTCAAGCTCGTGAATGCGTGTTTCTAGGTCTAAAATATAGCCATGTAAAGCAATGAGATTTTCTCGGTCTTGCTCAGGAATAGCTAACTCTTTTAAGCTAGATTTTGCTGGTTGAATTAGAAAAGGTTTGTCAGTAGGAGTTGATTTTGTTTGGCTATAAATTGATAAGCCCAGTGCAATGCTTGCAAAAACCAACGCAATATTCCCTTGCCAAGTCGACATATCACATCACCCAAATTGCTTTGTAATACTAGCAGATTAAAACAGGCTATTTGTATTATCAATTACTTATATTGATAAAAAAGCGCAGCTAGTTAGCTGCGCTTTTAAATAGAGTTAAAGCTGATTAATGGGCTTTTGCGTATGCTTCGGCTTGTTGCCATACGCGTAGCATATTGCCACTTAAAATCTTTTTGATGTCTTTATCGCTATAACCACGGTCCATTAGACCTTGCACTAGGTTCGGATAGCTAGACACATCTTTTAAGCCAGTAGGTAGAGAGTCGCCTACACCATCGTAATCTGAGCCAATACCCACATAATCGATGCCAATTAGTTCAACTACATGGTCAATGTGATCAAGTACTTGCTCTAAGCTCGCAAATGGGAATGGGTTTTTAGCACGATAAGCTGCGTCAAAATCTTTGCTTAGTTTAGTACCGTCTTTTTTCTTATCGGCTTTTGCAGATTTTAGTTGATCGTACCAAGAGCCAGCTTTTGCTGTAACAAAGCTTGAGCCGAAGTTAATTTGAATCACCCCACCATTCTTTTTCAGCGCCAATAGCATGTCATCATTCATATTACGCTCAAAACCAGGCGTATACTTACGAAGTGACGAGTGTGAAGCAATCACTGGTACTTTTGAAATTTCCATTACTTGGTAAAACGCATCATCAGAAATATGCGAAACATCAACTAGCATACCAATGTTGTTCATTTCTTTTACTAGTTCTTTACCAAATGGGCTCAGGCCTTTCCACTTACGACGAATATCATAAGATGAATCAGAAATATGGTTGCTTTGTGAGTGAGCTAGAGTGATATAACGTACGCCACGCTCATAAAAATGCTTAAGGTTTTTAATGTCGCCTTCGATAGGCGAGCCGTTTTCCATACCCATAGCAATCGACATTTTGCCTTGTTTAAATTGCTCTTTAATATCGGCAGTAGAGTCTGCAATAGCGAACTTATTTGGCGCGCGTTGCACAATGGCTTCCATAGAATCGATCAGCTGATTTGCTAATTGATAGCTCTTACCTTTGCCTTCAAACTCTAGGTTTGCAGGAATGTAAATTGACATGAAAGGGGCATTCAAACCACCTTGCACTGCACGTGGATAATCAAAGTCTCCGTCGCTTGTGGCTTTTGTTACATCTGCCCATTTGTTATGAATACGGTAAGGTACATCGATATGGGTATCGATTAAAATAGTGTCTTTTGCCAGCTTAATGGCTTTATCTGATGCAGTAACCTGAGCTGCGTTTGCTTGACCAATCAGGGCCAAAGAAACCGCAGCAACCAGTGAGCTTAGTTTTTTCATTTTTAATGGCTCTTTAAGTTAAAAAGTCATTGTGAAGGGTTACTGTATAACTTACAAGTTTAGTCGTTAAACGACGCTTGGTACTCTGGATCGGCTTGCAAAGCGATGAATTCAGCTTTAGAGATAATCGTAACTGACTCATGTAACTCAGAAAAAAACACCATAGCTTCACCACTTTTAAGTTGTTGGTGAACCTGCGCGACCTTGCTTTCAATACTAAACTCTTGTTCGCCGTAATCAGTACCTTCACGTAAAACATAGCTTTCGATTAAATTATGTAGGGTTTCTTTATCAAGGCGGTCGTGAGGAATGATCATAGCTGCTCTTTCTTAATTAATTGTTGAAAATACTCTGGAACAATACTTTCAAGCCAATACTTGGGTTTAAAAGGGTTTTTGCCGCTAATAAAGCCAACATGACCACCTTGTTCAGAGATGCGCAGCGTAACATGTTCACTCACATCTAAGCTATCTGGCACAGCTTTTATTGATAACATAGGGTCATCTTTGGCGTGCACAATAAGCGTAGGCGTTGCAATGCTTTTCAAAAATGGTTTTGCGCTAGCTTGTTGATAATAATCTTCAGCGCCAGCAAAGCCATGTAGTGGTGCTGTGAGCATGTTATCGAATTGCCATAAGTCATCAATCGCCATTAGTTTTTCAGGTGTTAAGTTAATTTGCTGTTCGATTTGTGGCAGCTTTCTTTGCATTGATTTTTTCATACGGTCGAGCAAATACTTTTGATATATTTTGCCCAAGCTTTTGCGAATAACTTCACAAGACGATGACAAGTCAAACGGCGCAGACACAACTGCTGCGCCTGTTAAGTTCGATTTAGCACCTTGCTCACCTAAATATTTTGCAAGCACATTACCACCTAATGAAAAGCCCACAGCAAAAAGCGGGCGTTTTGGAAATTTGCTCTTAAGGTGGCTGATGAAAAAGCGTAGGTCCTCTGTTTCTCCACTGTGATAAGCACGTGCTAAACGGTTAACTTCGCGTGAGCAGTTTCGAAAATGCATTAACACCACTGCAAAGCCTTGCTGCTTTAGTTTTTTCATCATGCCTTTAGCATAAAAACTATTTATGTTGCCTTCTAAACCATGCAATACAATGGCGAGTGGGGCTTGTTCGTTATGAGGGATTGCCCAAGCTAGTTCTAAAAAGTCACCATCAGGGGTATCGATTGTCGATAAGTCGTAGCGGGTATTATGAAAAGGGCGAAAAAAGCGCGGCATTATGGTTTGTAAATGGCGATTGCGCATCCACCACGCAGGCTTAAACTCAGGTAACATAGCTGACACTTTCGAAACAAAATAAGCGCCTATTGTAGCAAGTTTTTGCTTTTTGAGAACCGCTGCGAGATTTTTGCTATATACAAATAAAAAGCCCCTAAACAATAAATTGAATAGGGGCTTTGTGCGTCGTGCTTAATTCTTACTTAGGAACTTCTGCGTCGTGAACTTTTTTAATAAAGTAACCAACATAGAAAAGGCATAAAACGATAACAACTGCCAAAATGCCGAATGACATAAATAAAACTGGGTCGCTAAAAAAATCTCTGAAGAATACGTTCATGGTTGTGCCTCCTAATGTCTATGAGTTAATCATAGGCTGGCTTGAGGACGGCTGATATGATCCAGATCAAGCAATTTTCCTGATGCTAACTAAGGCGATTTAATAGTTGATTTGGATCAAGTTTAATGGGGGCGTTGAGAGTTAAGCAGAGCGATTGGATGGTCTTTTAATGTTGTTAGCTTGATTTTTAATTAAATGGTAGGAGAAATTTTATCGCTTATCGCTTATCGCTTATCGCTTATCGCTTATCGCTTATCGCTTATCGCTTATCGCTTATCGCTTATCGCTTATCGCTTATATATAGCATTATATTGTTAGTATTAGGACACCGAGAGAGTGCCATGCTATTTAATGTGTTTATAAGTAATTGTTGTTGCTGTTTTTCGAGCTTGAGTTCTGCGCTGAGTAACTCTTTGCGAATAGTGGGGTAGTCTGGAAGCTCGGTTTGTATAGTTTTAAGGTAGGCGCGTGTTGCACGTAAGGGTTGTAAAGCGTGCTGGTCAAACTCGGCTATGCATGACTCAAGCTCACTTAGTTGAGGTGGGGTTACAGCAAGCTCTAATGAGTCCAGATAATAAAGCAGTAGGCAAAGGTTCACATTTTTGCCTTGCTGGTTTTGATAGTCTAGTAGCTTTGTTTGCATGCCATCTTTGCTGTAAAGCTGACATGCAAACTGCCAAAATTCCTCGCTGTTAAGCGTTTTCATCGGCAAAGGCCTGCTCTTTTTCTTCAAGCTCTTCAAGTGCCATGAGTAGCTCTTCTTCAACGTCATTTAGCTTCGGGGTTAAGTTTGCTTGTTTACTAAGCAGCTCTGTCAGTTTGGCTTTATTTTCATCATTGTATAAGTCATTGTCAGCAAGTGCATTTTCGATTTCTCCAAGCTCTGTAGAATACTTATCAAGTAGCTTTTCAAGCTTTTCGATTTGCTTTTTCAACGGCTGTACTGACTTTCTAAATTCTGCCTCTAAGCGCTTTTGCTCTTTACGGTTAACGCTTGAATGTGCTTTAGAGGCATTGTCTTCAGTGCTTTTAGCAGCTTCTTTGTTAGCATTGAGTAGCCATTGGTAATAGGCATCAAGGTCATAACCAAATTGTGTTACTTCGCCGTTATCAACGAGGTAATACTCATCAGCGGTATTTTTTAGCATGTGACGGTCGTGCGATACGGTAACCATAGCACCTTCGAAGCCTTGTAGTGCCATCACTAGGGCATGGCGCATTTCTAAATCTAGGTGGTTAGTTGGCTCATCCAGTAACAGAAGGTTTGGCTTTTGATACACCAGCATGGCTAATACTAAACGGGCTTTTTCACCGCCAGAAAATGGCGCAACTGGCTCAAGTGCTTTATCACCAAAAAAAGCAAAGCCACCTAAAAAGTCACGCAGTGATTGCTCTGGAGCTTGCGGGTTTAAACGTTGTAAATGGGTCACAGCACTGGCTTTTAAATCAAGTGACTCAAGCTGATGCTGAGCAAAGTAACCAATATTTAAGCCTTGATGCTGAAATACTTCTCCAGCTTGAGGCTGTAAATCGCCGGCTAATAATTTAATGAGTGTTGACTTACCCGCGCCATTACGGCCAAGCAGGGCGATGCGACTACCTGGAACAAGATTTAGCTTGATGCTATGTAAAATGGTGATGTCGCCATAACCTGCTTTGGCTTGGTCGAGTGTCATTAATGGATTTGGCAGGGCCGTTGGCTCAGCAAACTCAAAATCAAAGGGTGAGTCAACATGGGCTGGGGCCAATTTTTCCATACGCTCTAGCGCTTTTACGCGGCTTTGTGCTTGCTTAGCTTTACTGGCTTTTGCTTTAAAGCGAGTAATAAACTTTTCAAGGTGAGCAATTTGTTCTTGTTGTTTTTCGAACATCGCTTGTTGTTGTAATAAGCGCTCTGCTTTTTGACGTTCGAATTGCGAGTAGTTGCCTTTATAAACGTTTATTTTTTGTGAGTCTATGTGCCAAATTTGGTCAACCACGGCATCGAGGAACTCTCTGTCATGGGAAATGAGCACCAGAGTGCCTGTGTAGGCCCGTAAAAAACGTTCTAACCAATACACGGCATCTAGGTCTAAGTGGTTGGTTGGTTCATCCAGCAGCAATAAATCGGCATCACGTATAAGCGCTTGCGCCAAGTTTAAGCGCATACGCCAACCACCCGAAAAGGCGCTCACCGGGTTGTCTATTTGCTCATTACTAAAACCTAAACCGTGTAACAGTTCGCCGGCTTTTGCTTCAATGCTGTAGCCTTGAATATATTCTAGGCCAATATGTGCTTTAGCTTGCGCATCGCCATCATTATTTTGCTCAGCTTCGCGTAGTGCAATTCTTAGCGCGTAATATTCAGGATGGCCTTGTAATACATAATCGAGGGCACTGATTTCGAGCGCGGGTGTTTCTTGCTTTACAGAGGCTATTGACCAGTCTTTAGGAATTTGGCATTCACCGGCATCGAGTTGCAATTCAGACTTTAATAGCGCGAACAGCGTTGATTTACCACAGCCATTAGCGCCAACAAGGCCGACTTTATGCTCTGGGAATAAGGTTGCAGAGGCACCTTTTAATAAGGCGTTACCACCACGTAGAAGTTCGATGTCTGAAATTTGGATCATGAAAGTTTACTTGCACAGCACTAATTAAATTGCCGCTATCATAACACGGATCACATTAGGCTTCGCAATCGTATCAAACAGAGAGTTATTAGGCTAAAATAGCCACCTACATGCCACGGGAGATCATCTATGAGACAAAAGAAACGCTTTATTGCTGGCGCATCATGCCCTGAGTGTAAGGCTATGGACACCATGATGCTTTATAAAGAACATGATGTGGAAAAAGTGGAGTGCGTACAGTGTGGCCACAAAATGACGCAACCAGAACAGGCTGTGCAAGCCTCAACACGCCAATTTGAGCAAGTGATTGGTGTATTTAAGCCGGGCGATTAATTCCCGGCTCTATCCTACCTAATTAATAGTGCGGCGGTGGCGGCTCTTGCATTTGCGACATCAAAGAAGGCTGTTGTGATTCTTTGATCTTCTCTGCAAGTAACTCAGTCTGGCGTTTCATTTTTGCCAACTGCTGTTGGTGCGCTTTAAGCTCATCATTCAATATTTCAATTGTTTCATCTTGAAAAGCGACTTTCGCTTCAAGTTCCATTAGACGATTTTCAATTGTATTCATTTGATTCTCTTAGATTAAAACTTTCAGCGAATCCGCTGGAGCTTTCGGTTAATAACGCTTGGTTGTTATCAGTAAACGCAACATCTAACACCACGGCTGATTTCGGGCGGCTTCCTTCACGAGGAATAACTTGCCACGTTTGTAATTTTTTACCAGATTCAAGCTGCCATAAATCGACTAATCGATTGGGTGAACCGGTGGCAATTAAAGTGCCTTCATCGTTAAAACGGACGGCGGTAAAAATTTTCTGACGCGCAATATACGCCAGTTTGCTAACAAGATCACCTGTAGTCAGCCGCCATACATTTGCTTGCTTCATACTGTCTGAGGTAAATGCGTAACGACCTTGTGGATCAAGGGCGACTTGAGTAACGCGACTTGGATGATTAAAGCGATGGATCACCTGCCCTGTACGAGTATCCCAAAAGTAAGCAACGTAGTCATTTGAACCACTGATGGCGTAGTGGCCGTTAGGTGATAGGTCAACAACATTAACTTTTTCTTGATGACCAAGGAACTCTATGCGCCTTCCACTCTCTAAGTCGAGGTAAACGACTACACCGTCGGCGCGGCCGTATAATACGCTGCGCCCTTGGTTACTTATCGCGATATCTCTAATGGTTGAGGCGTGAATTTTGTAATAACCTGTGTTGTTTCCCGTAGCAATGTCCCACACTGCGAATGTGGACTTCTCGGCGGTAACAGCATGGCTATTGTCGTAAGAAAGAGCTACGGTGTGAACGAGGCTATCTTGAGCTTGTTGTTGGAACCATTGGTATTTTAACACTTGCTGTTGATTATCCCACAGTGCAACCCCATGGTGTATTGATGAGATTAGGCTGTATTTGCCATCGTGCGAAAGCGCGGAAGCAAATGCTCCTCTAGCCGCATGCTCATAGCGTGCAGTAGATTGCTCATGTTGCTCAGAGCAGCCTGCAACTAAGCAAAGGCTGAGCAGATACAAAAAAGTACGAAATATCGACATATTACGAGTATTTCCCCTTAACTCTTAGTGATTGAGAGGTTAGACTAGGTCTCGTTGAAGGCCTAGGTTGTTAGTCTAATCGCTGATCATGCAATTGCATGACGTTAGTTATTAGACAAGCAGCCTACCATGTAGGTCGTTAATCTTTAACTAGTAATAATACAATAATTGACAACTGCAAAGTGTGTCGGAGATATAAAATGAGAAAGACGATTAAATTGTCATTGATTGCAGCGTCAGTTTTAGCGCTAACAGCTTGTAATCAGGAAGCAAAAAAAGAACAGCAAGTTGAAGTTAAACTAGAGACTGAAGCTCAACAACAAGCATACGGTATTGGTGCGTCGGTTGGTAACTTCCTAAACCAAGATCTTGCAGATAAAAAAGCACTGGGTGTTGAATTAGACGAAGCACTTCTTAAGCGTGGTTTTGAAGACGCACTAGCAGGTAACGCTAAACTTGATGACGAAAAAATTCGTGAAGTATTAACGGCGCTTGATCAAAGCATTCGTACCAAGCAAGAAGAAAAAGCGAAAGTAGAAGCTGAAAAGAGCAAAGCTGAAGGCGAGAAATTCCTAGCTGAAAACGCGAAGAAAGAAGGCGTTACTGTAACTGAGTCTGGCTTACAGTACGAAGTAATCACTGAAGGTGAAGGCGAAAAGCCAGTAGCAACTGACGTTGTTAAAGTACATTACAAAGGTACTTTAATTGACGGTACTGAATTTGATAGCTCTTACTCACGTAACGAACCAACAACGTTCCCACTTAACCGTGTGATCCCTGGTTGGACTGAAGGTTTACAATTAATGCCAGTTGGCTCTAAGTACAAGTTCACGATTCCATCTGATCTTGCATACGGTGAGCGTGATCTTGGTAAGATCCCAGCAAACTCAACGCTTGTTTTCGAAGTAGAATTACTTGAAATCCAAAGCGATGATAAAGCTGTTCCAGCTGAGTAATATTTAACTCACTAGAAAAGGGCCTATAGGCCCTTTTTTTACGCGTGAAGTTTATTAACTAAATGCCGCTTCTTTCATTTTTAATGTGCCATTATTTGCATCAAGCTCAACCAAAGTGCCAACAGGTAAAATAAATTGGCGTTTAATATGGCCAATCATGGCTCCACGATAAGCAGGAATTCCCAGCGGTTTTATATAATCTGCAAAAATATCGTCAAGGGTTAATGAGCCATAACCTCGGCCAGGCCTACAGTCATTACAATCACCAAATACAAAGCCTGCAATCTTATCAAGTGCGCCCATGAGTTTTAGTGTACTCATCATTCTGTCAATTCGATACGGCGCTTCATCGATATCTTCTAAAAATAAAATTGCGCCATTAAAGTCAGGTAAATAGTCCGAACCTGCAAGGGCAGTCAGCACCGTTAAGTTGCCACCTATTAATTGTCCAGTAGCTTTACCTGGAGTAATCGTTTGGGTCAAATATTGTGTGTTAACTAACTCATCTTCGGCTTTTGGTAAGTTTTGGAAATACATCAGCTTACGCGCTTCGAACATGCTCTTAAATTGCGCGACATGAAACGGGTTCCAGTCACTTGATGCATTTGGACCATGAAAGCTGATTAACCCAGCTTGAGAGAGTAACGCGTTGTGCAGAGCAGTAATATCCGAATATCCCATCAGTGGTTTTGGATTGTTACGGATCATCGCGTAGTCAAGCAAAGGTAAAATACGGGCGGCCCCTGAACCTCCACGTAAGCACAAAATGGCATCAACTTCTTTATCACTGAATAAGCTATTCAAATCGCCAGCTCGCATTGCATCTGTGCCAGCTAAGTGCCCTCGTCTTGCCAGAATGTTTGGTGCAAGCTTAGCCTTGTAGCCTAATGCTTCTATAACGCCCTTTGCTAGTACGATATCAGCCTGCTGCGCGGTGGCTGCTGATGGACTGCACACACCTATAGTGCCTCCCTTTGCCAGTATTTTTGGCTTTATTAATGTTTGGGTACAGCTATTTTGTGCAGCCATTAAGGGAGTTGATGTTAGACTTGCGCCTGCTGCAAGGATTGAGAGTGACTTTAAAAATGACCGTTTATTCATAGCGAGCCTCATGTTTTTATAGTATGAGTATCGCATTGAAAAAAATATTTCAAATATTTGTTACGAAATGGAATAGATGATTCTTTTGGAGATGGCAAAAAGAAACTTTCAGCAGAGAGTATTTCTCTGCTGTGTAACTGATGTTAGCTGGTGTGATTTGAATATAAGTTGTCGATTAACTCATCTTCTAATTCAAAGCGTAATTCAAGGGCTTCACCTAACGTTGATAAGTCTTTATCAAACTCATCAAGCAGGTCGTCTTGCTCTACTTCTGCGTATTTGTCGTTAAAATCGAGTGCTACATCTGTGGTTTCAGAAATGCGAGGATATAAGGTATTAGCCAACTTTTGGCTATCAGGGCCTTTTTCTTCACACGCTTTGGCAATGTCGTCGTAAATTTCGAAATGGCCAGCAGAAAGGTAATCCATCAGAATTTGGCAAAAGTTTTGAATTTGCAGTTGATCAGGAAGGGCGTGATCTTTCTTTTCATACGGTGAAAAGCCTGCAATACGGCAGAACAACACAAGCAGCTCTTGACGTTCTGTAAGCCATTTGTCGATTACAGAGTGACTACCGCCCCACTTTTGTTGAGCTTTTTCCAAACGCGTCAGCATATTTCATCTCCTCGCTGAGTAGGTTTTCCTTTGTATATATAAAAAGGAAATATGACACAAAGATCAACTAAATTCTTAGTGTCTAATTGCAACAGATTGTAAAAGTCATCCTAAAGGCATATTTTTTAGCATTGAATAGGCTAAGAAGCACCCTTGTTTTTTAGAGTGGACTTTTTTTTCTCTAATTGCAGTGTATGGGAATTGATTCAAAACTACTAGTATTAATTTTGCAATTTTTATCTAAGGAATGGGTGTGTAAATTACTGATTTAGAAAAGAAAAAACCACCAAAAGTGGTGGTTTAATTCTTTTTCTAAGACTTGTTAAACAAGCGTTCTTATTATTATGGGAAGATTGTTGTTCTTATTGTTATAAGATTTTTATTATTGTTTTTGTTAACGCGGGGTAAGTTATACCAAGCTTTTTTGGATGTTGCAAATTTATTAATGAAAAGTTTTAAATTTATTTTGTTTTTGTGCAAAAAACGCACGGTAGGCTTAGACTGGCTTAAAAAACATGATCTATATCTAGCCTTGATTATCTATCCATAGTGAGACGCGCAATATGGTGATACAATCTGCTCAATTTCATTCAGTTCTAGGATTCTATACGCATGAGCGAATTAAAAAACGATCGTTATTTACGTGCACTACAAAAGCAACCTGTTGATGTCACACCGGTATGGATGATGCGCCAAGCTGGCCGCTATTTACCTGAATACCGTGCTACACGTGCCCAAGCAGGCGACTTTATGAGTTTATGTAAAAACGCTGAACTTGCTTGTGAAGTAACGTTACAGCCATTACGTCGTTATCCGCTTGATGCTGCAATTCTATTCAGTGATATTTTAACTATTCCTGATGCTATGGGCTTAGGTCTTTACTTCGAAACAGGTGAAGGTCCGAAATTTGAACGTCCGATTTCTTCATTAGCAGATGTTAAAAAAATCCCAAATATCGATCCAACTGATGAGCTTGGTTATGTGATGAATGCGGTAAGTACGATTCGCCGCGAATTAAAAGGTGAAGTACCGCTAATTGGTTTCTCTGGTTCACCTTGGACACTTGCTACTTACATGGTTGAAGGTGGTAGCAGCAAAACATTCGGTAAAATCAAGAAAATGGCCTTTGCAGAGCCGCAAACCCTGCACCTATTACTTGATAAATTAGCTGACTCAGTGATTGACTACTTAAACGCGCAAGTTAAAGCGGGTGCGCAATCGTTAATGGTATTTGACTCATGGGGCGGTGTATTAAGCCCACGTGACTACAATGAGTTTTCATTACAATACATGCACAAGATTGTTGATGGCTTAATTCGTGAATACGATGGCCGTAAAGTGCCAGTGACGTTATTTACTAAAAATGGCGGTCAGTGGATTGAAGCAATTGCAGCAACTGGCTGTGATGCAGTAGGCCTAGACTGGACAATTAACATCGGTGATGCAAAACGTCGTGTTGGCGATAAAGTAGCGCTACAAGGTAACATGGACCCAGCCATGCTGCATGGCACGCCTGAGCGAATTCGCCAAGAAGTTGCGACTATCCTAGAAGACTTTGGTACAGGCTCTGGCCATGTATTTAACCTAGGTCATGGCATTACACCAGATGTAGACCCAGAAAACGCAGGTGTATTTATCAACGCCGTTCATGAATTCAGTGGTAAATACCACAAATAAGCAAAAGCTAGTCATAAAAAAGCCCGCATTAAGCGGGCTTTTTGTTACTTAAATAAACGATTTAAACCATTTAGTGCAGCTACACGATAGGCTTCTGCCATGGTCGGGTAGTTGAACGTGGTATTTACAAAGTAATCAATGTTATTACCGCCGTTCTTTTGTTCCATAATTGCTTGGCCGATGTGAACGATTTCAGAGGCACGCTCACCGAAGCAGTGCACGCCAAGTACTTCTTTGGTATCAACATGGAATAAAATCTTTAAGCTACCTACCTCAGTGCCCGCAATTTGCGCACGCGCTAAATGCTTGAATTGAGCACGACCTACCTCGTAAGGGACTTTTGCTGCTGTTAACTCTTGCTCTGTTTTACCGACTGAGCTCATTTCAGGAATTGTATAAATACCTGCTGGAATATCAATGATCAGCTTCTCATCACAGTTACCACATGCAATCGCATCGGCTGCAATACGGCCTTGGTCAAATGCCGCACTGGCAAGACTTGGGTAACCAATTACATCACCGACAGCATAAATGTTGTCGACTTCTGTTTGGTATGTTTCATTCACTCTAAGCTGGCCACGACCATCCGCTTTTAGGCCAACAGCTTCAAGATTGAGTGTGTCTGTGTTACCAGTACGACCATTGGCAAATAAAATACAGTCAGCTTTTACGCGCTTACCTGATTTTAAGTGCATTACCACACAATCATCGCGAGTTTCTACGCGATCAAACTCTTCATTATGACGAATAACAATACCGCTATTCCAAAAGTGATAGCTTAGAGCATCTGAAATTTCTGCATCCATAAAGGCCAGTAGGCGGTCGCGGGTATTCACCAGGTCAACCTTGGCACCTAAGCCTTTAAAAATAGAGGCGTATTCACAACCAATCACACCGGCACCATAAATCAGCACACGATGAGGGTCATCTTCAAGGCCTAAAATCGTATCGCTGTCGTATATACGTGGGTGTTTAAAGTCTACACCCGGTGGACGGTAAGGGCGCGAGCCAGTAGCAATAACAATCGTTTGTGCAGTAAGAGTTTCAAACGAACCGTCTAGGTGCGTCACTTTGATAGTGTGTTTATCAATAAACTCAGCATCACCTTGATACATATGAATGCGGTTTCGCTCATAAAAGCTGCTACGTAAATTAGATTGCTTTGAAATGACGTTACTTGCGTGGCGCAAAATATCTGGGAAAGTTAAGCGGTTAGGGCGCTCACTAATATTAAAAAGCGGGTTTGCTTTATATTCAATATAACGGCTCACAGAATGACGTAATGCTTTTGACGGGATAGTACCCCAGTGAACACAACCGCCACCTACTGCTTCTTGACGCTCAATAACAGCGACTTTTTTGTTGCTTTTAGATAGGTTCATGGCGGTACCTTCACCGCCAGGACCTGTACCTATGATGATCGCATCATATTGATAAGATGGAGTATCTTTTTGCTTTACTTGTTGTTTGGCCACAGCCGCTCCTATGTTAACTAAAAGAGGCTTTTAACAACCTCGCATTTAGTGCAAGCCAAGCCTGCTTTTGGTTTTCCCAAGCGGCTTCAAGCTCATGATATTGTGTCATTAATGCTGATTTTTCGCACTGCTTCATCATTTTATTTCGTTTGATTTCTAACACGCGTTTTTGCAGGGCACAGAAGTGTTGCAGTCTTTTCAGCAGTAAATCGTACTCAGATTGTAATAATGTAAGCTTATCTTGCGCTAAAGGCAATTTTGCGAGGCGACCTTGGGTCTTATTCATCAAGGTTTCTGCTTTGGCTTTTTCAATTCGCTCAATAGGTGTGCGCTTTAATTTTGAAGCAAGGCCAATTGCAGCTAAAGAGCGGATCATCCACTTCGTTGGATCATAGTGATACCACTTAATGCCGTTACGGTAGTCGCTTGCAAAAATGTGGTGGAAGTTATGATAGCCTTCACCGTAAGTGAATAGTGCTAAAAAACCATTATCACGCGCCGTGTTCTTTTCTGTATAAGGACGTGAGCCCCAGATGTGTGCAAGTGAGTTGATAAAAAACGTAAAATGCTGGCTTAATACTAAGCGCAGTAAACCAACCAGTAATAACATCCCCCATACATCACCAAGCATTAAACCTAGCAATAAAGGAATACCAAAATTAGTCGCGACGACTAACTTCATATAATGGCGGTGTTGCCACATAACAACTTTATTTTTTTGTAAGTCGCGACAGTTACTATAGTTCCCGTATTGCTCGCCTTGATAATCACGTAACATCCAACCTATGTGGCTATACCAAAAACCATTTGTGGCAGCATATGGGTCTTTAATTGGATCATCGACTTGACCATGATGAATACGGTGATCGCTACTCCAGTGCAACGCACTATTTTGCAGAGCAAAAGCACCGCCTAAAGCAAAAAATACTTCAATAACAGGGTGCACATCATAGGCTTTGTGTGCCCATAAACGGTGATAACCGGCAGTAATAGAAAGTCCGGCGTAGAACATACAGCCAACGAAGGCTATCCACTGTGTACTGGTGTATCCGTAGCTAAAGCCATACCAAGGAACAAGGGTGATCGCGGCCAAAAATGTAAGGCTAAAAAATAGCACATTGGTCCAAATAATCGGTGGTTTTTTCATCTGAATAAATCTCGGCGTACAGTTGTACGCTAAAATAGTGTTTCATTCTCTCCGCGTCAAGTATTAGACTGTCTCATTAACCGAAAAAATTATTAAAAGTTCACTCTGGGAGTTTCCATGTCGGGTGTTAGAGCGCAACAGAAACAAAAAACACGACAAGCACTGATCGAAGCAGCATTCAATCAATTGAGTGCTGATCATAGTTTTTCTAATTTAAGCTTGCGTGAAGTTGCCCGTGAAGCAGGGATTGCACCAACTTCTTTTTACCGTCACTTTAAAGACATGAATGAGCTCGGATTGACCATGGTTGATGAAGCTGGTTTAACACTTCGCCAACTTATGCGCCAAGCTCGCCGTCGTATTGAGAGTGGCGGCAGTGTGATCACCACATCAATCGTTACCTTTATGGAATTTATAGATAACTCGAGCAACCAATTTAGATTGTTATTGCGAGAGCGCTCAGGGACTTCAAAAGCATTTCGTGCCGCGGTTGCTCGTGAGATTAAACATTTCATTTTAGAACTAGCACATTATCTTGAAAGCGAAACACCATGCGATCCAACTCATGCATATATCCAAGCTGAAGCTATGGTGACTTTGGTATTTAACGCCGGTGCCGAGGCCCTCGATATTGAAGGGGCGCAGCGCGAAGAGCTGGTTGAACGCCTGATCTGGCAATTACGTTACATTGCGCGCGGTGCCACTTTATATGTACGTGATAGTAATCAATCTCAAAAGTTAATCTAAGCAATAGAAGCTTTACCGTCCGAAATTTTAAACGTTCAATACATTTAAGTTGGGTTAATTAACCCGTTAATTGCTTTGTTGTGGATTTTTATTTCTAAAATTGGGATTTGAAAATCGATTTTGTGGAAAAATTATGCTTGCAAGCTGGTTTTTTGAATGTTAAAAATACAGCCACTGAACACACATTTAGTAAATTAAGATGCAAATTACACATTCAATTACATTAAAACTAAACCTCTTACTGATTAAATCAGTGAGCGGGGCTTAGTGTATATGCATTTGTAGAACATTAAAAAACCCCGCAACCGCGGGGTTTTTTTTATCTCGCTAATGGGTCATTGGGAACGAGGACAGTTTATGAAAGATAAGGTTTGGATTTTTGACACAACGTTACGTGATGGTGAGCAAGCATTAAAAGCAAGCCTAACCGAAGACGACAAAATTCAACTTGCGCATACCATTAGCCGCTTAAATGTGGATGTAATGGAAGTAGGTTTTCCGGTATCTAGCCCGGCAGATTTTCGCTCTGTACAGCGAATTGCGACTGAAGTGAAAGGGCCAATTATCTGTGGCTTAGCACGTGCTGTAGCAAAAGATATTGAAGCATGTGGTGAAGCACTTCGCCCGGCAGAGCAGGGCCGTATTCATACTTTTATCGCAACCAGCCCATTACATCTTGAGCACAAATTACGTATGAGTTTAGACGATGCAACGGCAATGGCTGTTAAGTCGATTAAACTTGCTCGTAACTACACGGATGACGTTGAATTTTCATGTGAAGATGCTGGCCGCACGCCACACTGGGATTTATGCCGCATCGTTGAGAGTGCCATTGATGCGGGTGCATCAACCATCAACTTACCTGATACCGTAGGCTATGTAACACCTGACGAATATGCAGCGATGATTCATCACTTAATGAACAATGTACCAAACATCGACAAGGCGCGTTTAAGTGTGCATTGCCATAATGATTTAGGTTTAGCGGTTGCTAACTCAATTGCTGCGGTACAAGCCGGTGCGCGTCAAATCGAATGTACTATTAATGGTATTGGTGAACGTGCAGGTAACTGTTCGCTTGAAGAAGTGGCGATGATCATGAAGATGCGTGAAGACCACTTAAAAGTGCATACCGATATTCGCAGTGAAGAAATTTATCGTGCTTCGCGCCAAGTCGCGAAGATTTGTAATATGCCTGTGCAACCAAACAAAGCAATTGTTGGCGAAAATGCCTTTGCACACAGTTCAGGAATTCACCAAGACGGCGTATTAAAAGCGCAAAACACGTACGAAATTATGTCGCCAGAAAGTGTCGGTGTACCTAATAACCAATTAAACATGACTTCGCGTTCAGGTCGTCATGTTATTGAGCATCGTTTAGAAGAGTTAGGCTATCAAAAATCTGATTACGATATGGATAGCTTATACACTAGCTTCTTAGCATTAGCAGACCAAAAAGGCACTGTGTATGACTACGACTTAGAAGCGATGATTTACTTCAATCAAATCAAAGATAAAGACGAGAAGTATCAACTTGAATTTGTTAACTCTACGTCTAACTCACAATCAGTAGCGAGCTCAACAATCGGTATGACAATTGATGGCGAGTCTAAGCAAGAGGCGGCAACAGGTAATGGCCCTGTTGAAGCATCATTCTTAGCAATTGAGCGCTTAACGGGTATGTCGGTCGAAATGATTGAATACAACCTAGAAGCAACAGGCCAAGGCGCCAGCTCGCTTGGGCAAGTGAACATTATTGCTAAATACGATGGTCGCCCTTATCACGGTGCGGGCATTGCAGCGGATGTGGTTGAAGCGTCAGTACGCGCCATGATCCGTGTTTATAACTTAATTTATCGTGCACAAAAAGTGTCTGATTTAAAACAACAGAGGAAAGCAGGATGAGTCAATCGAATTACAGTATCGCAGTATTAGCAGGCGACGGGATTGGTCCAGAAGTTATGGCTGCAGCAGAAACCGTCTTGGATGCTGTAAGCGAAAAATTTGGTTTTACTTTGACTCGTCATCACCACGCGATTGGTGGTGCTGCCATCGATGAGTTTGGTCAGGCACTGCCGCAAAGCACATTGAGCGCATGCGAAAATGCTGATGCGATTTTATTTGGTTCGGTAGGCGGCCCTAAGTGGGAAAACTTACCACCGAACGAGCAACCAGAGCGCGCGTCACTGCTGCCACTGCGTAAGCATTTTGGTTTGTTCTGTAATTTACGCCCAGCACAATTATTACCAGCACTAAGTGCTGCGTCACCGCTCCGTGCAGATATCAGTGCACAAGGCTTTGATATCTTATGTGTGCGTGAGTTAACCGGCGGTATTTATTTCGGTGAAAAAGGCCGTAGTGGCGAAGGTGATCAAGAAGCAGCTTTCGATACCCAGACCTATTCACGTAAAGAAATTGAGCGCATCGCACGCTTTGCATTTGAAGCTGCAAAGCTGCGTAGTAATCACGTTACTTCAGTTGATAAAGCGAATGTATTAGCGACCAGCGTACTTTGGCGTGAAGTGGTCTCTGAAGTGAGCAAAGACTACCCAGAAGTAAGCCTAGACTACATTTATGTTGATAACGCGGCAATGCAATTAGTGAAACAGCCAAGCCAGTTTGATGTACTACTTTGCGATAACCTATTTGGTGACATTTTGTCTGATGAGTGCGCGATGATCACAGGCTCTATGGGGTTATTGCCATCAGCGAGTTTAAATCAGTCTGGCTTTGGTTTGTATGAACCTGCTGGTGGCTCAGCACCAGATATCGCGGGTAAAGGGGTTGCAAACCCAATCGCACAAATTTTAAGTGCTGCGCTTATGCTGCGCTACTCACTAGGTCAAGATGAAGCGGCTCGCACGATTGAAAAAGCGGTAGCAGAAGCGGTTGAGGCCGGTGTTGGTACGCCAGATATCTACCCAAATGCAGGATACACCACCAGTGATGTTGCTGCGGCAATTGTGGCACGTATTTAATTAAAAATTGTTAGCGCTGAGCTCGTCACTCAGCGTAACTAAAATGAGGGAATAGCAAGTGGCCCAAACCTTATACGATAAAATTTGGCAAGCTCATGTAGTCGCCAGTATTAATGATCAAACCGATTTACTTTATATCGACCGTCACCTAGTTCATGAAGTTACTTCGCCGCAAGCCTTTGCTGGTTTACGTGAGAAAAACCGCAAAGTACGTTGCCCAGAAAAGACCTTTGCAACCATGGACCATAACGTTTCAACAAAAAGCCGCTCATTAGATGCAGCCAGTGAAGTGTCGAAAAACCAATTAATGGCACTGGATGCAAACTGTAAAGAGTTTGGTATTCAACTTTATGATTTAAATTCTATTAACCAAGGTATTGTGCATGTAATGGGGCCTGAGCAAGGCATAACTTTACCTGGCACAACCATTGTTTGTGGTGACAGCCATACCTCTACCCATGGTGCATTTGGTGCACTAGCGCACGGTATTGGTACTTCAGAAGTTGAGCATGTACTAGCCACTCAAACGCTACAGCAGAAAAAAGCCAAGTCGTTAAAAATTCAAATTAATGGTCGCCTTCGTCCAACCGTTACTGCAAAAGATTTAATCATGGCAGTGATCGGTAAATTAGGAACTGCTGGTGGTACTGGCTATGTTGCCGAATTTTGTGGTGAAGGAATCGAAGCGCTGTCTATGGAAGCCCGTATGACGCTTTGTAATATGAGTATTGAAATGGGCGCAAAAGCGGGTTTAATCGCACCAGATCAAACAACTTATGATTATTTAAAAGGACGCCCATTTGCACCAAAAGGTGCTGACTTTGATAGTGCTGTTGCCTACTGGCAAACGCTAAAAACAGATGAAGGCGCACAATTTGACCATGTTGTTGAATTGGAAGCTGCTGATATTCAACCGCAAATTACTTGGGGTACCAGCCCTGAGCAAGTCATTGGCGTAGATGAATTCATTCCTGATCCTGAGCAAGAGCCAGATCTAATTAAAGCCGATGCAATTCGCAGCGCACTAAAATATATGGGTTTAAAGGCTGGCGATAAATTGTCTTCAGCAACTGTTGATACCGTATTTATTGGCTCATGTACGAATAGCCGTATTGAAGATTTACGTGCTGCTGCACAGATTGTTGAAGGTAAACAGGTTGCAGCAGGTGTTGAAGCACTGATTGTTCCAGGTTCTGGTCTTGTAAAAAAACAAGCCGAAGACGAAGGCCTTGCAGATATCTTCAAAGCAGCTGGCTTTGAATGGCGTGAGCCGGGTTGTTCAATGTGCTTAGCAATGAATGATGATAGATTAGAAGCTGGTAAGCGCTGTGCGTCGACCTCAAATCGTAACTTTGAAGGACGCCAAGGTCGCGGTGGACGCACCCACTTAGTGAGCCCTGCAATGGCTGCGGCAGCTGCAATTCATGGTCGTTTTGTTGATATCAGAGGAGAAGCCTAATGAGCGTATTTTTTAGTGGCTTAATGGCCCCATTAGATAAAAACAATGTTGATACTGACCAAATTATTCCAAAGCAGTTTTTAACGTCGACAAGCCGTGACGGCTTTGATGCGGCGCTTTTTTACGATTGGCGTTATTTAGATAATGGCGAGCCAAACCCTGAGTTTATTTTGAACCGTCCTTGTTACCAAGGTGCGCAAATTCTTTTAACTCGCGATAATTTTGGTTGTGGTTCATCGCGTGAGCACGCGCCATGGGCATTAAAGCAATATGGTTTTGAAGTTATCTTAGCGGAAAGTTTTGCCGATATTTTCTTCAATAACTGCGGTAATAACCAAATGCTTGCTATCGCATTACCGGCAGAAACGCTTGAGCAATTATTTGTGCTGAGTGAACAGCATGATGATATTCATATCGAAGTGGATTTAGAAAACCAACAACTTCGTAGCGATAAGTTTGACACCATTCACTTTGATATTCGCGAGGACATTAAAGAGCGTTTATTAAGCGGCTTAGACTTTATCGGTGTGACTGAAACACTTAACAGCCAAATTGACGCCTTTGAAAGTAAGCTAAAAGCTGAGCGCCCTTGGCAATAACCTGTTTTTTCCATGTGAACCTAAACGCGGCCAAGGCCGCGTTTTTTGTTATTTATCGTAATTGTTTTCTTTCTAAGCTTTAAACCATTAGCCTAAGCAAAATTTTATTTAGGGAACACACCATGAAATACTTAGTGGCATCGATGCTCGTGGCAGCATCATCAGTAGCGGCTGCACGACCTGCGCCGTTAGTGTCAATTCCAAGCCATGATGGCTTTTTTGACAACATTGCAGCCCATTGCGGTAAAGCTTACGAAGGTAAAGTGAGCGTTGATAACGCGGCTGGTCCAAGCTCGTTTGCGGGCAAAAAGCTAGTAATGCATGTACGTCGTTGTAACGAGCGTGAGTTACAAGTGCCATTTCATGTGGGTGATGATGCATCTCGTACTTGGATCATCACAAAAACTGGCAGTGGTTTGAGTTTAAAGCATGACCATCGCCATAAAGATGGCAGCGATGATAAATCAACCATGTATGGTGGTCATACCCTTGATGCTGGCTTTGCTAACGCGCAGTCGTTCCCGGCTGATCAATATTCAAAAGAGTTGTTTGTTAGCCAAGGTATTCCCCAATCAATGGGTAACACGTGGCAAATGTATATTTATCCTAAGCAATTTACTTATCGCTTAGTACGTGAAGGACGTGAGTTTCGCGTTGATTTTGACTTAACTAAACCTATCACGCCGCCAAGCGCGCCGTGGGGATATGAAGACTAGTATTATTTAGCTTCGTCTTCACACTGTAAAACAACCGTTAAAGGTGGCTGATAGGCGCGTGGTTTAGTTGGAAAACGTTCATACTCCTGCACCCCATCAGTCACTCTTAGCATAAATGGTTTGTCTCTACATAAGCGGTTTGCATGGCGCAGTAAGAATACGCTTTGATTGCGAAAGTGCTTGTAGTCGTCAGACTGAATTTCGAGGTGGTAGCGGCCGTCGGCTAATGCAGTTTGGTTATAATGGACTTTCTCGTCAAAATCATAGAGTTTTTCTGTTTCGCCTTTTGCAGCTTGCGCATAACTGCACCCCGCTAATATTAAAAAGGCGCTGATTAATAGTGCTTGTGTACTTCTCACTTCACTCATAAACACTTAACTCCATGTGATTAATACCTTGTTTCATCGTGATGTTGAACCTGAATTAGCATCCATAGTCAAACTAAGGTAACGTTATGTCTTACATGTAGTTTAACACCCAAAAAGGGAAAATGTGATGCTCAATAAAATAAAACAGCTGTTTTCAGCTTTGAACGATACCCAATCTAATATTTCTGAGCATGACCTAAAAACCGCCGTTGCTGCGTTATTAATTGAGGTTATGCGAGCAGATGATGAGTTACAAGATGATGAGCAACAGACCCTGAATGAGACCTTAAAGAAGTACTTTTCTCTTACCGATGAAGAGGTTCAAGAGTTAGTTGCAAGTGCGTCTCAGCACCTTGATGATGCGATAGATTATTTTCAGTTTTCAAAACAAATCAATGCCCAATGCAGTGCCGAGCAGCGTATTGATATCATCGAGCTGTTGTGGCGTTTAGCCTACGCAGATGGCAATTTAGATAAGCATGAAGAAATGGTTATTCGCCGCGTTGCAAGCTTACTGTATGTAACCCACGAAGATTTTATCGCTGCTAAGCTAGCAGCGACAAAACTAAGTTAGCAATTATTTATTTAATTTGCTCGCTACGCTCACAAGTTGCTGGGCAAGGCTCGCAACTTGCTCGGCTGTATCAGCATCGCTGATGCGGCCTTGTTCATCTAGTTTTGTGTGGATAGCAGAAACTGCTAATTGATCAGCAAGTATGATACTGCCAATTCCTGATAAAATATCACGTACGTGATTTAAACCTCGTAAGCCGCCTAAACCACCTGGCGAAGCTGCATAAAGCGCCGTGATTTTATTACGAAATGCTGGAACCGCGCCTTGCTCTGTACGGGATGCCCAATCGATTGCGTTTTTAAGTGGTGCTGTAATTGAACCATTATACTCTGGACTAGCTAATAAAATGCCGTCAGCAGCGCGAAGCTTATCTTTTAACAATTGTGCGCCAGCTGGCGTGCCTTGCGCTTCAATATCTTCATCAAATAAAGGCAAGTTTAAATCACTTAGTTTTATCACTTCTACTTCTGCACCACTTTCGAGGGCGAAGCGTGCAGCTTCATTAATCAGTTTTTGATTAAAGCTGTCTTTACGTAGACTGCCTGCTAGGGCAATAATTTTTGGTGCTGTCATGATGGCTTCCTTTTTTAAGCTTCACTGTTGTTGATACACTCACTGCTGATACGTTCACTGTAGCAAAAAACAGCTTGCAGAAAAGCCCAATAAACGCAAAACTTATGTGCGTATATGCACACAAGGAGCCGCTATGGCGATTCAATTTGATGATTGGCAAGATGTAAAAGTTGCTTACGAGGTGGCAAGGCTCGGTACGTTAACCGCTGCTGCCGAATCACTGGGGGTTCATCACAGCACGGTTTCTAAGACGAATTAATAATTTAGAAGACAACCTTGATGCGCGGCTATTCCACCGCCATGCCCGTGGTTATACAGTGACAGAAATTGGCGCTAAGTTATTTGCTACAGCTAAATCGATTAACGTTGAGCTTGATAAACTTCACAACGATATAATTGCTGCTGACAGTCAGTTGCGAGGGAGTTTATTATTAACCACTGTCAGTGGTTTTATTGATGTGCTGAGTGATGTGTGTGAGCAGTTTCAAAATCTGCATCCACAAGTGCAGCTCGAAGTTATTCTTGATCAAAACCGTTTACGCCTTGATCATGGTCAGGCGCACATCGCTGTGCGAGCAGGCCCTCGCCCTGATGAAGGCGACTATATTGCTCAGCATTTAGCTGAGCTTTCGTCGGGGTTTTATGCCTCAAAAAGTTATATTGAAAAGTACGGCATGCCAAAGAATATTCAGCAGTTACAGCAGCATAGTTTTGTTTCTGGAGTGGCTGGCTATAACGGTAAAGTGCCTTATTTTGCATGGGTTGATCAGCATATTGAATCAGCGCAAATTAAGTTACGTGTATCTGAAACCTCGGAAGCCACGCGGGCTATTGTTAGAGGCTTGGGGATCGGTGGTTTACAGCATGAAGTGGCGAGCCAATACCCTGATTTGCTGCCTGTACTTCCTAAAGAGCTGAGCTGGCCAACAGACCTTTGGCTGGTGACACACCATTTGGTACATCGCACAGCCAAAGTACAAGCATTTAGCCAACTTTTAAAAGCCTATTTTAAAGCGTTAAAAGCTTAAACAGATTTTTTAATGCTAATGCCTAGCCGTTTGGCTAGGCGCACAAGGTTGGCTCTATCAACGCTTAAACTGCGCGCTGTGGCAGCCCAGTTTAGGTTGTGTAGTTCAAGTTGCTGCATGATAAGCTGATAGCTAAAAGCATCGGTTGCCTCTTTGAGCGATAAGCCAGTGATTTTTTGTTCGTTAACAGCATCTGGGCTTGGTGTAGCAATCGCAGTTTTATCAATATCACAATGCTGAGGCTCGATTGTGACAATGCTTTGTTGCCATTGCTGTTGCTTTGCTTTGAGTGCAGCACGACTAATGACATGTTCAAGCTCTCTCACATTTCCAGGCCAATCATATTGGCGTAGTAGTAATTGTGTATCAATACTGAGTTTAAGTTGTTTAATGCCAAGCTTTTTAGACGTTTGCTCAATAAAAAAACCCGCGAGTAAAATAACATCGTTATCGCGCTCTTTTAATGGTGCAACATGCAATGGGTAGACGCTTAATCGGTGATAAAGGTCTGCACGAAAGCGTCCTGCAGCTACTTCTTGCTTTAAATCTCGGTTGGTTGCCGCAATCACTCTGACATCGACATAGCGGCTTTGGTCTTCCCCCACCGTTTGTACTTCACCGCTTTGTAAAACGCGTAATAGCTTACTTTGCATAGCGAGCGGAAGTTCGCCAATTTCATCTAAAAATAAGGTACCGCCATCGGCGAGTTGAAACTTACCCTGACGAGCAGTATGTGCGCCAGTAAATGCCCCTCTACTGTGACCAAAAAACTCACTCTCTGCCAAATTTTCAGGTAATGATGCGCAGTTTAGGTGGATCAACGGCATATCACGGCGCTTAGAGTTTAAATGGATATTACGCGCAACCAATTCTTTACCAACCCCAGTGTCTCCTTGAATTAATACGCTAAATTCTGAGGCCGCAACCAGCTGGATATCATTTTTAAGGGTTAGCATTGCTTGGCTACTGCCAATAATTTCTACACCTTCTCGCGTGAGTGCCTCGATATTAAGCTGCTGTGCAACTTGGTGGCTATGCTGTGCGTGTTGCCTAAAGTGCTGCAAGGTCAGGGCATGCTCAACATAGCCTGCTGCAAGTTGTTTCAATTGATTGAGCTCGTTAATAGTTAAAGCGTCAAAGGCATGTTCATCTAAGCTATCAAAGGTTAAAACGCCAAGCAGTTCGCTACTAGCTTTTGTGCTAAATAGCGGCACGCCCATGCAGGCATGAACTGGAAAGTCGCCATGCTGGCTTTCTAATAAGCCGTCATAGGGATCAGGGAGACCACAATCTTTGGCGAATTTAAGGGGCTCAGTACCTCGGCATATTTCAAATAAGCGAGGATGCTCCATAATTTTAAAACGCCTTCCTAACGTATCGTCCGAGAGTCCTTGCTGGGCTACGGGCTTTAATACATCGCCTTGTTTTAATAATAAGGCGACTGCATCACATTCAACCCAATCATTAATGCAACTCAATAAATAGCTGA
The DNA here is from genome assembly GCA_013391845.1 of Pseudoalteromonas shioyasakiensis. Classification (NCBI taxonomy): domain Bacteria; kingdom Pseudomonadati; phylum Pseudomonadota; class Gammaproteobacteria; order Alteromonadales; family Pseudoalteromonadaceae; genus Pseudoalteromonas; species Pseudoalteromonas shioyasakiensis. The sequence continues at coordinate 248,671 of CP058414.1, read as the reverse complement.
AATTGTGATCAACACTGCTTGCTTTCGTAAGGGCAAGTGCAACATCAAGAATTGATTTTTTGAGTGGCATGTCAATTTGACCTGAATATGTTTTTTTGATGCTTTTGATAGTGTGTCATTTTGACATTTTTATCAAGTATTTAATTTTAATGTATTGATATTTATTGGTTTTTATTTTTGGCTCGAACTGTGCAATAGCTAAGGAAATTAAACGCTGAGAGCCCTAATGAAAGTCATTAACTTAACTGAACCTATGCCAAGTAGTATTAAATTTTATCAAATCAATCAGTGGCCGTTATGGGCATTAGCATTTAGGCCTTTTTTCTTGGCTGCTAGTGTTCTAGCTGTGTTTGCAATGAGTTACTGGTTATTAATTTTGGCGGGAGTTGCGCATTGGTATTTAGCATTGCCGGCAACCCTTTGGCATGCTCATGAAATGTTGTTTGGCTTTGCTGGCATAGTTGCTATGGGATTTTTGCTAACCGCTGCGCAAACATGGACTGGCGTCCCTAGTGTCAGTGGCATTAAGCTTTGTTTGCTCAGTGTTATCTGGCTTGCTGCAAGGCTTAGTTTTTTTATTGATATTGCTGGGGTCGAACAGCTAAACCTTTATATTGTAAGTATATTGCAGCTAGCATGGTGGCTGGCTGGGATTATTATTCTAGCTGACATGCTGATACAAGCGAAAAGTAACCACAACTATTTATTTATCGTTATCACATCTTTGCTTTGTGCGCTAAATATGATTTTTTTGAGCTTAGTTGTGCTTAATAAAATGTCGCTTGCGCTTAGTGTTGTTGATACTGGCGTGCTGATCATGACTCTTCTAGTTGGCGTTCTAGCTGGTCGAGTCGTGCCGTTTTTTACCGCGCGAGGTCTTAACTTGAGTGAGCAAGTTAGAACGCCAAAGCTTGATAAATTAGTTGTGTTTAGCTCATTTTTTGCCATTACATGGTTCTTTATGAGTCAGCTGTTTTTTAGTGCGATGAGCACTGGTTGGATTTTTGCTTGGCTTGCTAGTTTACATGCCACAAGGTGTGTTTTGTGGTGGCAAAGAGGGGTGTTAAAAGTACCTCTGCTTTGGTCATTGCACTTAGCTTATTGGGCTTTATCTGTGGGTTTAGGACTCATTGCATTAAGCTTTTATAGTGCCAGTATTTTATTCAAAGACGCACTTCACCTGATCACTGTCGGCACCATTGGCTTGATGATAATTGCCATGATGGTGCGTGTATCTCATGGCCATACTGGCCGGGCACTGCAAGTCCCTTCGTTTATTAGTATGGCATTCGTATTAATTGCTTTCGCTGCCATTGTACGCTCGGTACTTCCTCCTTTTTTAGGTCACCATCTTACATGGCAGTTAAGTGCTTTGTTGTGGGTTGTTGGCTTTAGCTTATTTTTATTTCATTGTGCGCCCATCTTAGTGAATCGTCGTGTTGATGGTCGCCGCGGTTAAACTCTCTAATAGGAAAAACTATGTTATCTGAAAAAACGATCCAGATTGTTAAAAGTACTTTGCCGTTGCTTGCAGAAGCAGGACCTCAAGTTACTGAGTATTTTTATGATCGTATGTTTAGCTACAATCCAGAGCTTAAAAATATTTTTAATATGACTCACCAGCAATCAGGTACTCAACAATTTGCGTTGTTTAATGCCTTGGCTGCCTATGCTGCAAATATTGATAATTTGGCAGTATTGAAAGGTACGCTTGCGCGTATTAACCATAAACACACCAGTTACCATATTTTGCCAGAACATTACCCCATTGTTGGTGGGCATTTGATTGCAACTTTAAAAGAGTTACTGCCTGAGCAATTTACGCCTGAGGTCGAGTATGCTTGGCGTGAAGCCTATTCCCTATTGGCTGATGTATGTATCAACGAGGAGATGGCGTTATATCAAAAAAACAAAAAGGCAACGGGCGGCTGGTTTGGTACCCGCACTTTCACGATTACAGAAAAACGTATGGAATCTGCGCAAATTTGTAGTTTTACATTAACGCCTACTGATGCAAAGCCTGTTGTAGCGTATTTACCGGGTCAATATTTAGGGATTAAAGTAACGCCAGCGAAGAGTGATTTAACTCAAGTTAGGCAATACTCTTTATCGCAGCAAAGTAATGGCCGCAATTATCGCATTAGCGTGAAAAAAGAAGGTTTAGTGTCTAATTATTTACACAGTTTAAGTGAGGGTGATGAAGTAGAAATTTATCCACCCGCAGGCGATTTTGTGCTTCGTGAAATTGATTCCCCTATTGTGCTAATTTCGGCAGGTGTTGGTCAAACTCCATTGATGGCGATGCTTGAAACATTATTGAGCAATCAACATAGCAAGCCAATCCATTACTTGCATGCTTGTGATAGTCAAACGCAGTTTGCCTTTGATGAGTATTTACTAAAGCAACAGCAAGCACATGCGTTATTTAATTGTGTTTCTTGGTTTAAGGATGGCAAGGGAGGGGACTTTGCGGGCTTAATGGATGTAAATCACATTGCTGATAACTTACCAATTAGCGAGGCAGACTTTTACCTATGTGGTCCAATCGCATTTATGGCAATGATAAAAGAGCAGCTGCTAAGTTTAGGGGTTGCAAGTGAACGAATTCATTATGAGTTGTTTGGACCTCACCAAACGCTATAATGAAAAAAGGCGCAGCTTTTGCTGCGCCTTTTGTTAGTTTACTTCGCACTCTACATTAGGTAGTGGAATACGTAGCTCTTTTTTAGGGTAGTAAAGTAGGCATTGCTCACCTGATTTTTGTAAAACAAATTTCTCAGAAGGAATTGCATGAGCGCCCATAATAGGGAGGCCATCCGGCCCTTTGTTGGTGCCGTGATCAATCAATAGCTCTGAACTTTTAGTAAATACATTGTCGGCTAGTGTGACGATAGCACCACCTTTGGCGGATTGAATAGCCTGCTGTAACTCCGTAATCACACCTGGATTTACGCGAACAAGCGTAGCATCTTGCGGTTGCTCCGCTTGGGTACTTTTACAGCCCGCTAAGCTTGCCAGTAAAGTGCAGGTTAATAACAGTGTTTTATTCATTATTACCTTCCTTCGCTGGTAGCGGACGGGTTAAATCCATATTATTTTTGTAAAGCGGCTGCTTAATTGTAAGTGGTAGCCCTGTTTCTTGAATTGCTTGTGATGTAAAGCTTGGTTGCTTAGCACTTGAGGACTCCACCACAATTGGGCAGGTATTATTTTCAATGTGATAAAGCGCGGTTGCTAATAAGCTCTCTTCGCTATCACCTAGTTTGTGATCAAAGTCATCTGTAACCTCGCAGCCTTTTATGTCCGCATCAAACTGGGGGGAAGGTGTTGGTTTAAATCCATCGGCGTATTCCCCAAAGCCTTTATAGTTTGCGCCTGAAAATTGGATTGTATAATACGTGGTTGCGCAGTTATGTGTTGGTGTAAAGCCATAAGGCTTGCCGCAGGTCGTATCACCAATAAGTATGACTTCTGCATCTATACCTTTTAAACCATTTATAAACGCTTCTGACGCAGAACAAGTTCCGGCTGTACTTAGTACATATACTTTAGATAAGTTGAGATCAGGAAGTCGGCTATTGGTTGTTTGAAATGTAGAGTAATCAATTTCAAGGTCGATAAATGGATATGGATCATCTTGCGGCTGTTTGTCGTTTTGAATCGTTTGATAGTAATAGAAATCATCGGTATTAGCAGGACCCGCAACCATATATGCAAGCTGCGATGAAAGCGCTAATAAACCGCCGCCGTTATATCTAAAATCGATAACCAACTCATCAATATTATCAGCTTTGAACTTATTCACAGCACTTATCAGTTCAGGTTGAGCAATGCTGATAAAGCTATTAAATTGCATATACCCAACTTTTGTACCGTTCTCAGTTGTTAAGGTATCAACATTCTGAACGGGCGTTTGAGCAATATTACCGGCTACTAGAGTAAAGGATTTTTCAGTACCATCATTACTGCGTACAACAAAGTTATGGGCGTCACCAGCCGTAGGCCCAAATAGCGCTTCATTTAAAATATCTACGCCTTGTTGGGTATTAGTGTCAATACTAACGTCGTCAACCATTAAAATAGTATCACCGCGTTGTAACCCTGCATTTGCAGCAGGTGAGTCATCCTCTAAATAGGCAACACGTAGCTCTCGTGGCGGAACATTACTGATAAATACCCAGTTAATTCCATAACCTGAAACAACCCCAGATTGAGCTTCTTTAAAATACTCTTCAGTAGGTCTGCTAAAATGAAAGTTATCTTTAAAAGAACCCGAGTCCGTCGTTTCGAATGTTTTTAACTGGTCGAAATAAGCGGCGACAGAGCTGAAATTATCAGGATTGTTGTCTTCTATTTCGTCGTACCAAAGGTAGGTTTCGTCACTCCATGAACGTAACCACATCTTCTCGGTAAACTCAGAGCCAGCAGTATCTGGGTAAGGCTGATTATTGTTATAAGGATCATTGCCTGTTCGTGGTACGGCACATTGATCTTTAAATTCACTTGATGGCTCAAAAACACCAGCGGTCCAAGTGGGTTCTGAACTTGTTGGTGGCGGGTTTGTTGTGTTGTTATTGCTCGAAGAGCCACCGCCGCCACCGCAGCCAGATAGAGACGCGCCTGAGACTGCTAAAAATATTGCTAAGGCGAGTTTATTATTGTTAAACATATTTGCTTCCTTTCCGATAGTATTTCTTAAAAATTAGCAATTACTGTATCTGAAAGCAATAAATTGTAGCGCCTCAAATGTAAATGAATGTGCTATTAGTTATAAAGACTTACGGTTACTAATTTCAGCTACTTTGAGCTTCTGCCATGACTCAAATAGCTTACGTTGTTTGTTAGATATTTTTAAGCCATAGGTTTTTTGCATATAAAAGTAGGTATCGGCTATTTGCTTTCTTGCATAAATCGGTGGCTCAAATACACGTTGCTTAAAATCGATTTTTACTGGGCAAGCTCCATAACTGGCACTAGATGTTGCGACTATTCCATAGCGAAAATTAGAACGGTCTGCATTGATCTCGCCAATAGCTGGAGCGAGGTTATTTATGTCGGCTTCCATTTGACGAAATTTTTCACTGACCTTAATGCAGTTTTTACGTCCGCCATCCTGCCAGCATTGTAATTGATGACCAAACTCCCACGCAGGTACTATATGCTCCCATTCTATTCTTTTTGCTCGAGCGTTTTCGTTTCCTGAGCGGGTAATGGCGTTTCTTGGAATATAACCACAAGCTTCAGGGTCTGGTACAAGCTTTTTACCTTGGCGCTTTATATCGCAGCCACAATATAAGCTTTTACTATTGCTTGGTAGATTCTTAATTAAGTGCTTTTTTGCACTGTAAAAGCTCGAAAATTGTTTAGCGGATACAGGGGAAGTAAAAATTAAACAAAGGGTTAAATATAGAAATAAACGCATATCCATCACATCAGTGAACTACAGGAGCAGCCATTTTAGAGCTACTATTCTAAAAAGGAAAAGTTTTTCAACTCAGCTATAGTTGTTAGGCCGTTTATTAGAGGAATTACAACTATGTTATTAGGTGCCTTTTCTGTGAGTTTAAATGTGAAAGATATTCATGCTTCAAAGCAGTTTTATGAAAAACTAGGCTTTAAAGAATTTGCCGGCGAAATCGAGCAGCATTGGTTAATTATGAAAAACGGCGAACATTTAATAGGTTTGTTTCAAGGCATGTTTGATAAAACCATGCTGACCTTTAACCCAGGCTGGGATCAAAATGCTGAGGCACTGGTAGAGTTTGCCACTTTTGAGCAATTAGCCGCGCATTTTCAGCAACAAGGGTTAGAAATACAAAAAGCCGGTGACGCGAGTTTTATTATCACCGACCCAGATGGCAACCCTATTTTGATTGACCAGCACGTTTAGCAGGCTTTTTACGTTTTAAACGAATGTTCTGTAGCAATAAAATAATCCCCGTAATACAAAACAGTACGCTGGTGGCCGAAAAGCTAATTAGAAGTGGGTTATTAAAGTTTTCGCGCTCATCATAATCCATGATGTGTAGCATCCAGAAAAAGTCGAAAATGCGCCATAGGGAGCTGCGCACTGTAATGACTTTACCGGTTTGGCTATCTAAATATAAGGTTGTTGTCAGCCAATCATCAAAACTCACTTGCCAAACATTGGCCTTGTGAGCCACTTCTCTTGGTCCTTTGGTTAACAGCTGTGCTTGCGTGATATTTGCGTTAATAAGTAAGTGAGTTCTCGCGTTTTCAATTATTTGTGCTTTATTCGGCGCAGGCATTTTATCACCTGTTCTGCCATCAAAATTAAAGGAGCCGCTCGGTGCCGTGACTTCTATGATTGGCGACTCTAAAAAGTGGCTGTACTTGATACTTTCAATTTGTTCAAATTGTGCCGTTATTTTATCGATAGAAGCAGAGTAGTCTGACACTAAGAAAGGGTTACTTAGACTGCGATTTGCTAGATGTTTTCCATGCACTTTTTCAAGCGGCAATGAACTCATTACAAGCCCACCTAATAGCCAAAAAAAGATCTGCAAAGCAAGTAAATAGCCTAGCCATTTATGCCCTTTACGAGCATATTTGAACATGCGTTTATTCATTACCACCCCGTTATTATTGTTATATGGGCGCTATTTTAGGTTGTTTAGCTGTATTGCCAATGCGGCAAAATGTCGCATTAACTGTATTCTAGATTTGGTATATATACAAAACTGAGTTAAAGTTTCAGTCGATATCAATAGAGGATAAAAACGAGAGTATGTCGGAAATTCAATTTTTAAATGTAGATCTGGAGCTTGAATCAAAGCACGATATTAGTGCGCTTGTTGCTGATTTGAAGAAAAACGCTATGGTTTTACATTATGACCAAGATGAATACCGTCAACTTGCACGCATTGAAGCAACTGCAGATATCAGCTCTCCAGACAAAGCGATTAACCAGCTTTGCGAATTAATTGAATCTTGCTCGCGCAATGCATTAAAGCAGTGGTTATCTTGTTCAAAACGTACATTTGATTTAGGTTTTGAATCGGGTAACTCGCCAAAGTGCTTTAACCAACCCCTGCATGCAGATACCTTGTTACGTATCTCAGCAATTGGCGCAGGGATTGAAATTACTATTTATCCAGTCGAAAAGTAAACTGAATTTAGCGCTCTACGACTGCTGCGGTCATTCTTGATACGCAGCACAGCTCCCCAGCAGCATTGGTAATTTTGATATCCCAAACAGAGGTGCGCTTACCTAAATGAAGTGGTCTGGCCGTTGCCGTTAATGTCCCTTTTCGAGACGCTTTTATGTGGTTGGCATTAATCTCTTGACCAACAGCATAGAATTTATTGAAATCAATAACAAAGTTGGCTGCATAGCTTGCCACTGTTTCTGCTAACACAACGTTTGCTCCGCCATGAACCATGCCCATAGGGTTATGGTGTTCAGGAATTGCAGGCATGGTGGCCACTAAATAATCATCGCCAATTTCAGTCACCTCAATACCCATCGTTTTCATTAAAGTGCCTTGCCCGGTTACTCCTTGTTCCAAGTCTTTACATTGCTCCAGCGTGATTGGATGGTGCCAAATACTCATTGTGTTTCCTTAACATGCGAATTAAAGCTAATACCTTATGGCATCTTTCATTGCGGTTCAATGTTAGTTTTGTAGCAATATGATGGAGTTAATTTAAATTTGCGATTTTCAAATAACTGTATATACTCACAGTTAAATGTACTGTATGGAAAACCAGTTGTATGCGCCCATTAACTAAACGCCAATCGCAAATCTTAGAACTAATTAAAGTCTTTATTAAAGATACAGGCATGCCGCCAACACGCGCTGAAATAGCTCAAACATTGGGTTTTAAAAGTGCCAACGCCGCTGAAGAACATCTAAAAGCACTGGCAAAAAAAGGCATGATCAAAATGAAGCCTGGAGCGAGTCGTGGTATTCAGTTGATTGAAGAAGATGAACCTGAGCAGTTAGGTTTACCTTTGATTGGCCGTGTTGCAGCTGGTGAGCCAATTTTGGCTCAGGAGCATGTCGAAAGTCATTGCCAAGTTGACCCTACGTTATTTAAACCAGCCGCTGACTTTTTACTACGTGTAAATGGCATGAGTATGAAAGATATTGGTATTATGGACGGTGACTTGCTTGCAGTACATAGAACGCAAGTTGCTGAGAATGGGCAAGTTGTTGTAGCTCGAGTTGATGAAGATGTAACTGTTAAGCGGCTAGAAAAAGCAGGTCGGAAAGTACTTTTACACGCTGAAAACGAAGAGTTCTCACCTATTGAGGTTGACCTTGAGCATGAATCTTTCAATATTGAAGGGTTAGCTGTAGGAGTCATTCGTAACGCTGACTGGATGTAGTTGTCCCTTATTTGGTGCACTAAATTGACTTAATTTGGTGCGCCATTGTGATTTTGCCACTTAATTAGGATTTGTGAATCCTTACTCTTTATTTAAAGCCTTATATGGCGCAGTTTTCCTCTCTTTTTGTATATTCTTCGTAAACCATAACATTAAATAACGCGCTGATTATAGTTGTTATTTCTGCACCAAAATAAACATTTATTATCACTAAAACTTGCTTATTGGTCATTTTTTAACTAATTGGTTAAAGCAATGTATTAACACCTGATTAATAAAAAGACACAAAAATGTGCGAGGTGTTAGACAGGGGGCCAGTATCATAAGTGAGTTAAAATGATACGTAGTCGCTCTGAACAATAAAAAAAACGAATGGGCACCTTGCTGTATCGCCTTTTCGCTTTGCGTCTTGCAATAGCATCTAAAGGAGCCGTCACATGGGTAAACTGCGTTACGCCTTGTGGCTTATATTGGTTGCACTCCCAGAAATTGTATTGGCAAATAGTCAATACAATATGCGAAAAGGGGTGACTGATATAAGTAATAATGTTTATGAGTTACACATGACGATATTTATTATCTGTTGTGTAATCGGCATCATCGTATTTGCGGTGATGTTTTGGGCTTTAATACACCACCGTAAATCTAAAGGGGCCAAGCCTGCCCAATTTCATGAAAGTACAAAAGTTGAAATACTTTGGACTGCCATTCCATTTGTCATCTTAATAGCCATGGCTGTGCCTGCCACAAAAACTCTCATTGCTATGGAAGATGCCTCTAAAGCTGATATCACAATTAAAGTGACAGGCTCGCAATGGAAGTGGCATTACGAATATATGGGTGAAGATATAGCCTATTACTCAATCCTATCTACACCAAAAGATCAAATAGACAATCAGGCAGAAAAAACGGAGCATTATTTGCTTGAGGTAGATAAACCGCTAGTGCTTCCTATCAATAAAAAAGTCCGCTTTTTAATGACCTCAGACGATGTTATCCATTCGTGGTGGGTTCCTGATTTTGCAGTTAAAAAGGACGCAAACCCGGGATTTATCAATGAAGCGTGGACACGTATTAACGAACCAGGTGTTTACCGTGGTCAATGTGCAGAACTATGCGGTAAAGATCATGGTTTTATGCCTGTTGTGGTGAAAGCCTTACCTGAAGACGAATTTGCTAATTGGCTTGCAGATGCTAAGGAAGAAAAGGCTAATGCAGCAGCCGCTGATGCTGCTTTGCTTGATCAAACATTACCTAAAGAAGAGCTTATGGTCTTAGGTGAGCAAGTGTATATGGCAAGTTGTGCTGCATGTCACCAGCCTACTGGTATGGGCTTACCAGGCGTGTTTCCTGCACTTAAAGGCAGTCCCATTGTATTAGGTGATGTAAAAGATCACATAGATATCGTGTTACATGGCCGCCCTGGTACGGCGATGCAAGCGTTTGATAAGCAGCTTTCAATTAAGCAACTTGCTGCGGTTATTACCTATAAGCGAAATGCATGGGGTAATGATACCGGCGATGTGATCCAACCGAGTCAAATTCAAGCCGCGATTGATGCAGCAGCGGAGGCGAAATAATGAGTAACGTTATTAATGAGCAAGCAACTGGGCATGCGCATCACGACCATCATCATCCTGCTAAAGGTTTTAAGCGTTGGCTTTACACCACCAATCATAAAGACATCGGGAGTTTATACCTGATTTTTTCTCTTACCATGTTCTTGATTGGTGGAGCGATGGCTATGGTGATCCGCGCTGAACTATTTCAGCCAGGATTACAGTTAGTTGATCCGCACTTTTTTAACCAAATGACCACGGTACATGGCTTGATCATGGTGTTTGGCGCCGTTATGCCCGCATTTACTGGGCTTGCTAACTGGATGGTGCCTATGATGATTGGTGCACCTGATATGGCACTGCCACGCATGAACAACTGGAGCTTTTGGATATTACCTTTCGCATTTTTAATCCTGTTGGCTTCGTTACTGATGCCAGGTGGTGGTCCTGCGTTTGGCTGGACATTCTACGCACCACTCTCCACCACTTATAGTAACGATAACACTGCACTGTTTGTATTTGCCATACATATCATGGGTATTAGCTCAATTATGGGGGCGATTAACGTTATCGTGACTATCGTCAATCTAAGAGCGCCGGGTATGACTTGGATGAAGCTTCCGCTATTTGTTTGGACTTGGTTAATCACAGCATTCTTATTGATCGCAGTTATGCCTGTTTTAGCTGGGGCTGTCACTATGGTGCTGACAGATAAATACTTTGCAACAAGCTTTTTTGATGCGGCAGGTGGTGGTGATCCTGTGATGTTCCAGCACATTTTCTGGTTCTTCGGTCACCCCGAAGTGTACATCATGATTTTGCCAGCCTTTGGGATTATTTCGACTATTGTGCCGACCTTCTCACGCAAAAAGTTATTTGGCTATGCTTCTATGGTGTATGCAACCTCATCCATTGCGCTGCTGAGCTTCATCGTTTGGGCACATCATATGTTTACCACAGGCATGCCTGTAGCCGGCGAGTTGTTTTTCATGTACGCCACAATGCTCATTTCGGTGCCAACGGGCGTTAAAGTGTTTAACTGGGTAGCTACCATGTGGCGCGGTTCAATTAGCTTTGAAATTCCGATGATGTTTGCTATCGCCTTTATTGTGTTATTCACATTAGGTGGTTTCTCTGGCTTGATGCTTGCCATTACACCGGCAGATTTCCAGTATCACGATACCTATTTTGTGGTGGCACACTTCCATTATGTGCTCGTGACAGGAGCCGTGTTCTCAATTATGGCGGGAGCCTATTATTGGTTACCGAAATGGACTGGCAACATGTACAACGAAACGCTGGCGAAATGGCATTTTTGGCTATCGCTAATCAGTGTCAACGTGCTGTTCTTCCCTATGCACTTTGTTGGCCTTGCCGGTATGCCGCGTCGTATTCCTGACTATGCTCTGCAATTCGCTGACTTTAACGCCATTATCAGTATTGGTGGTTTTGCATTTGGCTTATCGCAACTGTTGTTTGTGTTGGTGGTATTTAAATGTGCTAGAGGTGGCGAAAAAGCGCCTGCCAAAGTATGGGATGGAGCTGAAGGTTTAGAGTGGGAAGTTGATTCTCCAGCGCCTTATCACACTTTTGAAACACCGCCGGAGATTAAGTAATGAACCATGCACCTTTGCTAAAAAAACTGCTGATTACATGCTTGCTCATGTTCGCATTTGCTTTTGCAATGGTGCCGCTTTACGACGTGTTTTGCGACGTTACAGGGTTGAATGGTAAGCCATCATTAGAAAAAGCGAGCGCGAGTGAATCAATAAATACACAGCGTCAAGTTGATGTCAGCTTTACCACTCACGCTCAAAGCGGCGCGCCATTTAAGGTGCAGTCTGAGCAATACAGCGTGGCGGTACAACCTGGTGCCATGCGTGAAGTTAAATTCTCAGCAAAAAACACCAGTAATGAAGACAAAGTCATGCAAGCAATTCCATCGGTATCACCGGGAAAAGCGGCAAAGTATTTACATAAAATCGCCTGTTTTTGCTTTGATCAGCAGCCAATGAAAGCCGGTGAAGAAATGGAATTTACCTTGTTGTTTTATGTTGATACTGAGTTACCCGACGATGTTGAGGAACTGACATTGTCGTATACCGTGTTTGATATTAGCGGGCATGTTGTGGCTAAAAACGATTAAAAGCCGCCAAGCTAATTGCTAATTGGGAGCAAACAAAATGAATCAAAACTACGAAAAATACTATGTTCCAGCACAAAGCCCTTGGCCAATAGTGGGCGCCATCGCGATGTTTTTAATTGCTGTCGGTGCTGGTTTAACTGTGATGCAAGTCAGTGGTGAAGGCAGTAATGGCCAGTATGTATTGTATCTTGGCATTGCCATATTAATTTATATGGTTTTTAGTTGGTTTAAAAACGTTATTGAAGAGTCTCATAAAGGGCTTTACTCAGCACAAATGGACCGCTCATTCCGACAAGGTATGAGCTGGTTTATATTCTCTGAGGTCATGTTTTTTATGGCATTTTTTGGCGCTCTTTTTTACGCTCGAATGATTTCAGTGCCTTGGCTTGGTGGTGCAGGCAATAATGCCATGACCAACGAAGTACTCTGGCCAACCTTTGAAGCTGTATGGCCGCTGATAACCACGCCATCGGGCGAGACAACACAGGCTATGGGCTGGCAAGGTCTCCCCCTGATCAATACGCTTATTCTACTTACCTCTTCGGTCACAATTCACTTTGCTCATGTTGCTATGGAAAACAATAAGCGTGGCGCTCTTAAGGTGTTTTTATCTTTAACCGTGCTATTAGGTGTGATTTTCCTTGGCTTACAAGTTTACGAGTATATGCATGCTTATCGTGATTTAGGGTTAACCCTTGATGCGGGAGTGTACGGAAATACCTTTTTCTTGTTAACAGGCTTCCATGGTATGCACGTGACTTTAGGAACCATCATTTTATTCGTGGTTTTGCTAAGAATTTTTAAAGGTCACTTTACGAGTGAAAAGCATTTTGCCTTTCAAGCAGCCGCTTGGTATTGGCACTTTGTTGATGTGGTGTGGTTGTGCTTATTTGTATTTGTGTACGTGCTGTAGCTTTGTGAAGCGGCGACGGGTTTGTATGTATAAATCCAAGCTTTAACGCGGCAATGATAAGGATCAGCACAATACCTGAAAACAGCACTCGACGACCTAGGTAATGCGACATAGGTTTCGAGTGCTCTTTTGCTGACATCATCACAAACAGCGCTCTAAATAGGTTGAACAGAATATAAAGTAATAACAAAACAATAATGATTTTAATCATATTAGGTAATCCAAATGCAGTTAATTTTATGGCGTAAACAAAAGCTTAGCTCAATTATCGCAATTTGCGTTGTGATACTAGCAGTGCTTATTTGTTTACGACTAAGCGTTTGGCAATACCAACGAGGCGAGCAAAAACAGCAGCAACTAAGCCAGTTGGCCGTTTCGAAAGAACAAGGAATTTTGAGCTGGCAAGCGCTGCAAAGTCTACCTACAGAGCTAAATAAAACGGGTTTGCAAGTTAAGGTCTCTGGCGAGGTAAATAAACAACAGTACTGGCTGCTTGATAATCAAATCTATCAGGGACAAGTGGGCTATGACTTACTTGTAGCTATGACTATTGCAGGTGAAACCGCCCCTTTAATTGTTAACTTTGGTTGGCTAAAAGCCCCTACAAACCGGAGCCAATTCCCAACCGTTGTGTGGCCAGAATCAACACGTTTTACGGCCACAGTGCAATTGAAACAAGGTAACTTGCAAGGTTTTACGCTTGCCGATGAGATTGGTGCAGAACAAGGGTGGCCAAAGCGAATTCAAGGTATTGATTTAGCAATTTTGAGTACTCAATTAGCAATGCCCTTACAAGGCTTTATTGGTTATCGCAATGAAGCTGATGGTATCGCAACTCCGCATTATCAGAGTGTCGTGATGGGGCCAGATAAACATTACGCCTATGCCGTACAGTGGTTATTAATTGGCTTAGCTTGTGTGGTTATTGCTTATTTTGCGATGAGAAGGAGAGGTTATGAAAATAAACCCGCTTAGTTTATTCGTTTTATGCTGTTTTGTGCCGCTGGCACTTGCTTATGCAGCATTGAAGCTTGAGTGGTTACCAAGTGGTTCGAGTAATCATGGTGAGCTTTTAAGTGAAGAAGTTAAATTAGCTGATTGGCAACAAGGTGAGCCCAAACAATGGACTATTGCGCTTAATTATCCAAAGGAGTGCAATGAAGTATGTGAAAACCAATTAGCAAGCCTAGATAACCTATACGTCGCTTTAGGTAAAAATCAGCAAAAAGTGGATGTGGCGGTACTGACAAATCAACAGCAGATATCGGCAAACTGGCGTCAATTGGTGGTAAGTCCAGCGCTCAAAGCGGGAGATTTATACTTGGTTGATCACATGGGCTTAGTGGTTTTGCATTACCCCTACAAGGCAGAGCCTGAACAAAACAGACTTATTCAAAAAGGCTTACTTAAAGACTTAAAAAAACTACTTAACTACGCGCGTTCAAGTTAAACCTCATCAAGGGGATAAAGATGTATAAAAATTATAAATATTTAGTCTTAATTACGGTTTTCTTCTCTATCTTGGTTGTTGGGCTTGGTGCTTATACACGGCTGAGTGATGCTGGGCTTGGCTGTCCAGACTGGCCTGGTTGCTATGGGTTTTTAACTGTGCCAAAACATGAAACTGCTCTGTTACATGTTGAACAAAACTACCCTGATATGATGTTTGAGGCAGCAAAAGCTTGGAAAGAGATGATCCATCGCTATTTTGCTGGTGCCCTTGGCCTATTAATTTTAGCTTTGTTTGTTTTTGCATGGTTAAAACGCCAATATCCAAATACGCCGGTTAAATTGCCACTGGCACTATTACTACTGGTGATCTTCCAAGCCGCATTGGGCATGTGGACTGTGACTATGAACTTACAGCCTTTGGTTGTAATGGGACATTTACTTGGCGGTTTTAGTATTTTGTCGTTGGTGTTTTTATTGTATCTACGCTTAAAAACGAAACCCGTAGCGAGTAATGATAGCGGTGCAAAGCCATACTATCGTCTAGCGCTTGTGGGTTTGGTGGTACTAATACTGCAAATTGCGTTGGGTGGCTGGCTTGCTGCAAATTATGCCGCTCCGCATTGTAATGGCTTACCGCTTTGTAGCTACGGACAACCGTTTTCTTTGAAGAGCGTTTTTCAACTGCCGCTCGAGCACAGTACCTATGAATATGGTGTGTTATCGCAGCAAGCGCGTATGTCAATTCACTTACTGCATCGTATTTGGGCGTTGGTTACTTGTGTGGTGTTAGCACTGATCATGTGGCGCATATATTCAAGATGTTACTCTCGAAAAATTAAGCACTGCACAGTCACCGTATTAATCGCTTTGCTGTGCCAAATCTGTTTAGGCCTAGCTGTTGTGCATTGGCACTTCCCATTAAGTGTTGCGCTTGCGCACAATCTAATGGCCGCACTACTACTGCTTAGCATGGTAAGACTATGCTTCCATTTAAAAATAAGAACCTAGGAGGCTGTGATGGCAATATTACTAAGCACAGAAAAATCATTATTTAGCCAAAGCTCAGAGTTACTTAAAGATTACTTAGCTATCAGTAAATTTAAAGTAGTTGCCATGCTTGTACTAACTGCTTGGGTTGGTTTGGCATTGGCTCCCGATGTTGGGCGTGGAGTGTTTGTACAGCTTGCAAGTTTGCTTGGTATTGGTTTGTTATCGGCCGCTGCTGCTGTAATCAATCATGTTGTTGATAGTGAAATCGACAGTAAAATGGCACGTACACGTCATCGCCCTGTGGCAAAAGGGCGCCTTAGCAAACAGCATGCTTTGAGCTTTGCGGCGACCATCGGTGTGCTAGGTTTTGTTATGCTTATGGTGTGGGCAAATACATTAACGGCAATCCTTACTTTGTTTGCACTCGTTGGTTATGCCTTTATTTACACTTCGTTTTTAAAGCGCGCGACACCTCAAAATATTGTTATTGGGGGGTTAGCTGGTGCGATGCCGCCGCTTTTAGGGTGGGTTTCTGAAACGGGCCATATGGCTGCTGCGCCATGGTTATTAGTGATGATTATATTTACTTGGACTCCACCACACTTTTGGGCATTAGCAATTGCGCGTAAAAGTGACTATGAGCGTGCAAAAATTCCTATGCTGCCTGTTACTCACGGTATTGAATTTTGTAAAACCTGTGTTGTTGGTTATAGCATTTTGCTAGCTTTGGTATGTGTACTGCCTTATCTAATTGGTATGTCAGGGTTAATTTACTTGCTAGGGGCAAGCGCTCTAAATGCGGTCTTCATCTATAAGGCATTAAAACTAAAAATTGCCCCAAAAGATGATACCGCAATGGATTTATTTCGTTTTTCAATTGTGCATTTAATGCTACTCTTTATCGCCTTATTTATTGATAAATGGTTAGTTTTATGACACGAATCGTCGCTTTTTTATGTTTCAGTGCGGTATTATTTGTAACCGGTTGTGGCAAAAATAACACCGCTCCTAAAGTTGAAGCGCTCGTTTACGAGCCAGCAAAGCCGATTAGTCCGTTTTTATTAACTGACCAACATGGTAAACCTGCAGATAATAGCCAATTTATGGGGCATTGGAACTTGGTCTTTTTAGGCTACACTAGCTGTCCTGATATCTGCCCAATGACACTGGCGAAATTAACTGCAGTGCAAAAGCAATTAAGCCAAGGTTACAAAGTGCAAGTATGGTTTGTTGCTGTTGATCCAAAGCGTGATACAACCGAAAAACGCAAAGCTTACATTGATTACTTTAACCCTGAATTTCTTGCTGTATCAGGCCCACACAAACAACTTTTCCCCTTTGTTAGAGAGCTTGGCTTAATTTACGCAATTAACGACAGTGATCAGCAAGAGTATGCCGTTGATCATAGTGCTTCTGTGGTGATGGTTGATGGTGATGGTTCTGTGCGTGCCATTTTTAAGCCTGAATTTAAACAAGGAAGTGTGCCCTTGATTAATGCCACAACTTTGACTGATGAGTTCAAAAAAATAGCAGATTATTACGCAAAGTAAATTTTCTTTGCTTGGTGAGTCAATTTCAGCAAAAGAAAAGCTTCCTTTTTTGACATATATGTCTAAGCTACTAAAAAATTTTACTATTTTTTGATTCAAATTATGGCATTTTTATTTAGTCAGTCTAAGCTTTTGTTATGAATTGTTTAAAGCAGGGAAAGAAGAAGTAATGTTAAAGCTCCCTACAGAATTAGCTATTAGTCAGGTCGAAACGCTCCATCAAGATTTGCTACAAGAGTTGTCAGCAAATGATGATATTTGTCTGGATATCAGTGAAGTGACACGTGCTGACACAGCATCAATTCAGCTTTTATGTGCATTACAGAAGCACTTGCTTTCTGTGCAACACAAAATTATTTGGGTTGGCGAGAGCAAACCTTTGCTACAGGCAATTAATAGTTTGGGCTTAAGTCATTACCTTGTGCTTGAGAATGCCAATTAAGAGGTTTTTATGAAAAGAATTTTAGCAGTAGACGATTCTGCATCTATGCGCCAAATGGTTGGTTTTACGCTTAAAAAAGCTGGCTTTGATGTTACAGAGGCAAAAGATGGCAGTGAAGCATTAAACATCGCAAAGCAACAAGGCTTTGATGCAGTTATTTCTGATGTGAATATGCCGGTAATGGATGGTATTACCCTTATTCGTGAATTACGTAGCTTACCTAATTATAAGTTCACACCTTTACTGATGCTGACCACAGAGTCGGGGCTTGATAAAAAGTCTGAAGGAAAAGCTGCTGGAGCAACTGGTTGGATTGTTAAGCCATTTAATCCTGAGCAATTGTTAGCGGTATTGAAAAAAGTGATTCGCTAATAATAGGAGCGGGGCATGAGTATAGATCTAAGCCAATTTTTTGAAGTATTCTTCGAAGAAAGCTTTGAAGGACTCGATGCTATGGAGGCTGAGTTATTAAACTTAGTACCTGGCGAAGAAGACTTAGAGACAATAAATACAATCTTTCGCGCTGCGCATTCGATAAAAGGAGGCAGTGGAACCTTTGGTTTTAGTGCCGTTGCAGATTTTACTCATGTTCTCGAAACCCTGTTAGATCAAATCCGTGAAGGCTCACGTGATCTTACTGCTGAGCATGTAAATTTACTTTTAAAATCAGTTGATTGTTTACGAGCTTTACTTAGAACTTTGCAAGCTGAGCAGCAGCCAGACCTAACTGAAGCTGATGAACTTCGTATTAAGTTTGAAGAAATTCTCGGCATGCGTGCTGCAAGTAAAGAACCTGCTCAAGCGCAAGAAGCTGTCAGCGAAAACAGTTTTAATACCTATCAAATCGATTTCAAACCACACTATCATTTATTTAAAACCGGTAATGAACCACTGTACATGATCAGTGAATTAGCGGAGTTGGGTGAACTTGAAACACAAGCTTTTCAAGATGATGTGCCTGATATCACTAACCTTGCCCCTGAAGATTGTTTCTTATCGTGGCGCTTTTTCTTAACCACAGACAAAGAGCAAAGCTGTATAGAAGAAATTTTTGAATGGGTTGAGGATGACGCTGATATTACCATCACGCTATGCGGTGGTTTGTTTGGTGATGAAGATATTTCGGCAGCTGAAACTGCTACAGAAGATGCAGCACCAGCGAAAGAGGCTGAGCCTGCAGTAGTTAAACCAACTACTGATACCAAAAAGCCTGCGCCAGTTAAAGCAACTACTGCCAATGCAGAATCAACCTCAATCAGGGTTGGTATTGATAAAGTTGACTCACTCATCAACATGGTGGGTGAATTAGTTATTACCCAAGCGATGTTAAGCCAATTGGGTGAGCAAGAAATCACTGAAGCGACGATTGCTTCTCTACAAGAGGGCTTAGCGCAACTGGCACATAATACTCGTGACTTACAAGAAAACGTCATGCGTATTCGTATGTTGCCAATAAGCTTTGTGTTTAGTCGCTTCCCTCGCTTAGTGCGAGATATCTCGCAAAAGCTTGATAAACAAGTTGAGCTAAAGTTACTTGGTGAGCAAACCGAACTAGATAAAACCGTGATGGAGAAGCTTTCTGATCCTATGGTTCACCTAGTGAGAAACTCCCTAGACCATGGCTTAGAAACTGTTGATAAGCGTGTTGCTGCGGGTAAAAACCCTGTTGGTACTGTCACGCTCAATGCGTTTCATCAAGGTGGCAATATTGTTATCGAAATTATGGATGATGGCCAAGGTCTTAACACCACTAAAATTCGTGAAAAGGCAATTAAAAACGGCCTAATTTCAGAAACTGATGAGTTGTCTGATAACGAAGTAAACGAGCTGATTTTCTTACCAGGGTTTTCTACAGCCGATCAAGTAAGCGACCTATCGGGTCGTGGCGTTGGTATGGATGTAGTAAGGCGCAATATCGAAGCGTTGAGCGGTTCTGTGGAAGTGGCTTCAGCACCGGGTGTAGGTTCGACATTTACAATTCGCCTACCGCTAACATTGGCTATCTTAGATGGGCAGTTAGTACGGATTGCTGAGCATACTTATATTATCCCGCTAATTTCGATTATCGAATCATTGCAAATCGATATCAGTAAGGTAAGTCGGGTTGGTAAAGACTTAGATGTGCTGCGCTTACGTGATGAATATATTCCAATCTTAAGGCTTTACAATATTTTTAACCACCAAGGGGCAATTGAAACGCTTGATAAAACCTTACTGGTTGTTGTTGAAAGCGACAATCAAAAAGTAGGTTTATTAGTTGACGACTTATTATCTCAACAACAAGTCGTAATCAAAAGTTTGGAGGCAAACTATCAAAAAGTTGATGGCGTTTCTGGGGCTACAATCTTAGGCGATGGTCGTGTTTCTTTGATTGTTGATATTAGTGGTTTGATTAAATTATCTGGGCTTAGAAAGCCAGGGAGCCAGGAATTGATTATAGAATCAAAAGCGAATTTGGAGGCGTCATGATTGCACAACACGACGACCTGCATAACAAGCTAACTCTTGAACAAGATCAAGATGTAAAACAATTCCTAACCTTCTTTATGGCCGAAGAAGAGTACGGTGTAGATATTTTAACGGTGCAAGAAATTCGCAGTTGGGAAGAAATTACGGTGATCCCTAACTCACCGGATTTCGTCAAAGGGGTTATTAATCTGCGCGGCACTATAGTGCCAATTATTGATTTAAGGCTTCGTTTTGGTATATCAGCCATAGAGTACGGGCCGTTAACCGTTGTAATCGTTCTAAAAGTACAGCTTGAAAATACATGTAAAATTATGGGCATCGCAGTTGATGCCGTCTCGGATGTCTATAGCATTGCAGAGCATGAAGCGAAGGCAGTGCCACATTTGTCTGACTCAGACAACGCGCAATTTGTTGCGGGTTTAGTCAATGTGGGTGAGAAGATGGTCGCATTACTTGACCTACAAAAAACAATGGACATTTAACTGGGTAGATTAACAAGAAGGTGAAGGGTATGGGATGGTTTAGCAGTCCTAAAAATGTTGAGTCGGAAAATGATTTAGTTATTGCGGCACTGAGAAAGTCGCAAGCGATGATTGAGTTTCAACCATCGGGGCAGATCATTACTGCCAATGCTAATTTCTTAAACACCATGGGGTACCAACTCGAAGAAATTCAAGGGCAACACCACTCTATGTTTGTTGCTGAAGAAGAGTCGCAAAGCCCTGAATATCAACAGTTTTGGCAACGATTACGCAGCGGTGAATTCTTTGTTGATGAATTTAAGCGTGTCGGTAAAAATGGCAAGCAAGTTTGGATTCAAGGCACCTATAACCCGATTATTGATAGCAATGGCAATGTCACTAAAGTCATCAAGCTTGCTACCGATATTACACCACAAAAAGAGCTTGAACGTCAGTCAAAACGTGATGCTGACTTATCAAATGCGCTGCGTGTATGCCAAGCAAATGTGATGATTGCCGATAACGATTTGAAAATTATTTTCGTTAATGAGCAAGTAAAGCAAATGCTGCAAGCTCGTGAGTCAACGTTACAAACTGTGCTACCTAGCTTTTCAGTTGCAAACCTAGTTGGAACCTGCGTTGATGATTTTCATAAACAACCGTCACACCAACGTGAGCTGCTAAAAACATTATCTGAACCATACAAAACGACATTGCGTTTAGCAGGGCTTATTTTTAGCTTGATTGCAACACCTTGGGTGAGCGCATCAGGTAAGCGTTTAGGTACTATTGTTGAGTGGCAAGATATTACTGATAGCGTAAATAAAGCTGAAGCTGAAAAGCGTGCAGCAGAAGAAAACCTGCGAGTACGTCGTGCACTTGACCGTGTAGCAACGAATACCATGATTGCTGATTCTGACAACAACATTATTTACATGAACGAAGCTGTTCTGAACATGATGAAGATTGCTGAAAGTGATTTAAGAAAAGATTTACCTAATTTCAACAGTAATAATTTGATTGGTCAAAATATTGATGTGTTCCATAAGAACCCAGCACATCAACGCAACATGCTTGCTAAGTTAAGTGATACTTATAGCACTGAAATTCAAGTGGGTGGGCGTACTTTTGGCTTGGTTGCAAACCCTATTTTCACCCCAGAAAACGAACGTATTGGTACGGTAGTGGAGTGGGAAGATAGAACCGCGGAAGTCGCTATTGAAAAAGAAATTGCAGGCCTCGTCGCTGCTGCGGGGAGTGGTGACTTAGAAGCGCGTGTTGAAGAAGCGGGTAAACAAGGTTTCTTCTTACGTCTAGCGCAGGGCTTAAATAGCCTTGTTAGCATTGTTGATGATGCAGTAAAAGACACTGGCAACATGCTGGATGCCATGGCGAACGGTGACTTATCAAAACGTATTGAGCAAGACTACCAAGGTTCGTTCGACAAGCTAAAACGTGATGCAAATGCCACGGCTGATAAGCTTACTGAAGTAATTAATCGCATTAATACCTCAGCAACGCTGGTTGCAAGTGGCGCAGAAGAAATTTCACAAGGTAATGCTGATTTAAGTCAACGTACTGAAGAGCAAGCTTCATCACTTGAAGAAACAGCATCAAGCATGGAAGAGATGACCAGTACGGTTCGTCAAAATGCTGATAATGCAAAAGAAGTAAATGAACTTGCTGAAGAAACACGCACTAAGGCACAAAAAGGTGGTGAAGTGGTAAATCGCGCTGTCACCAGTATGTCAGCAATTAATGAATCAAGTAAGAAGATTGCAGACATTATCAGTGTAATTGATGAAATTGCCTTCCAAACAAACCTACTAGCGTTGAATGCGGCTGTTGAAGCTGCGCGAGCAGGTGAACAAGGCCGTGGTTTCGCGGTTGTTGCTGGTGAGGTGCGTAACTTAGCGCAACGTTCAGCAGCTGCAGCAAAAGAAATCAAAGAATTGATCCGAGACAGTGTTGGAAAAGTTGAAGATGGTACATTACTAGTTAATGAATCAGGTTCAACATTACAAGAAATTGTTACAGCGGTGCAAAGAGTTACAGCGATGATTTCTGATATTGCCCAAGCATCTGAAGAGCAAAGCTCTGGTATTGAGCAGGTTAATAAAGCTATTGCCCAAATGGACGAAATGACTCAGCAAAATGCTGCCTTGGTTGAAGAAGCATCTGCCGCTGGAGAATCAATGGCAGAGCAAGCGAATGATATGCGCCGCTTATTAAACTTCTTCTCGTTATCAAATAATGAGATGGATATAACCAGCCGTGCAAGTTCAGCGCCTGCCGCTAAACAGCCAAGCTCACCAGTACGCTCGGCGCCAAAAGGCAATAACTTTGTTGACCCTAGTGATGAGTGGGAAGAGTTTTAAAACTCTTCCCAACAAAATTCTAACTAGTTAATTGCATCTAATGTTACAGCTGCAGGGTCAAACACATGAAAGAGTTTTTATTAACGGATAGTGATTTTAAAGCTATTTCGTCACAAGTGTACGATGCTTGCGGCATTGTCTTAGCGGAGCATAAACGCGAGATGGTTTACTCGCGTTTAGCAAGACGTATTCGCCAACATAAGCTTAAGAACTTTAAAGAATACTTAGATTTTCTCGAAGAGCACAAAGAGCAAGAGTTCAGTGAGTTTATTAATGCAATAACGACTAACCTGACTTCTTTCTTTCGTGAACCCCATCATTTTAGTTATCTAAAAAATACCATAGTACCAAAACTACTGGTAAGTAATGCTAAGCAAAAACGTGTAAGGGTGTGGTCTGCAGGCTGCTCAACCGGCGAAGAGCCTTACACTATTGCTATGACCTTAAGCAGTTTATTTCCATCTGACTGGGATGTGAAAATCCTAGCCACTGACTTAGATTCAAATGTGCTCGCTAAAGCGCAGGCTGGTACGTACACAGCAGCGAATGTGAATGGTTTAGACAAAAGCCAACTTAAACGCTGGTTTTTAAAAAGCCATGATGAACAGTTATATAAAGTAAAACCCGAACTACAAAAGAATATTTTTTTTAAACGTCTAAACTTATTACAGAGCTGGCCTATGAAAGGGCCGTTTGATGTTATTTTTTGTCGCAATGTTGTTATTTATTTTGATAAGCCGACCAAAGATACCCTATTTAAACGTTATTATGATTTGTTGACCGATTCCGGTCACTTATTCTTAGGGCATTCCGAAACACTGGGTAAGGACCACAAAGAGTTTAAGAATTTAGGCCAAACGATCTATCAAAAAGGTGGTCTATGAGTAGTCATTTTAAACCTGTATTGCCTGGTTTTGAACACGTTAAGCGGTTTTGGGATGGTAAGCGCCATAAAGTCGTTGCTAAGGTATTGCCTGGCGAGTTTTATGTTTCAAAATCAGATGAACTGATCACAACCGTGCTAGGTTCTTGTATTGCAGCCTGTATTTACGATGAAGGTTTAGGCATTGGTGGCATGAACCATTTTATGCTACCAGCAGAAAAAGGCGTTGATCCTAGCAACGCACACAGCCTTAACTGCCGCTATGGCAACTGGGCAATGGAATACTTGATCAATGAAATCCTAAAAAATGGTGCTTCTAGACGCAATCTCAAAGTTAAACTATTTGGTGGTGGAAAAATTATTCGTTCAATGACAGATATTGGTGTTGGCAATATTCGTTTTGCAAATGCCTATGTACTTGAAGAAGGTTTAGATTTAGTATCCCATGATGTTGGCGGGCCTTGGCCACGTAAGGTGATGTTTGATCCACAAACAGGCAAGGCACAGGTTAAAAAGATGCGTGAATTGCACTCTGATCAACTCGAGAAACGTGAAATTAAATACTTACACGATATTGAGCAACAAGATGCAGAAACGGATATTGAATTATTTTAGGAGAGCATATGATCAAAGTACTCATAGTTGATGATTCTGCTTTGATCCGTGGTTTACTCAAGGAAGTACTCGAGCAAGCGCAAGACATTCAAGTCGTTGGTGCGGCAGAAGACCCTTATCAAGCCCGAGATTTAATTAAGCGCCTTAATCCAGATGTCTTAACCCTTGATATCGAGATGCCAAAAATGGATGGATTAAGCTTTTTAAAAAACTTGATGCGTCTTCGTCCTATGCCGGTTGTTATGATTTCAACGCTTACTCAAAAAGGCTCCCCAATCACTTTGGAAGCCCTCGAAATTGGCGCAGTTGATTTTATTGCCAAGCCAACTATTAATGTCACTGAAAATTTGCAACGTTATGCGCATTTACTACATCAAAAAGTGCGTACAGCAGCTGGTGCTAGAGTGCGTGCCTTTAAAGAGTCAAAAGTTGAAGACGATAGCTCTTTAGCAACACTTGAGTTTAAAGCTAATAGCGTGCTTGCAATAGGTGCTTCAACAGGTGGCACAGAAGCGATTAAAGAAGTGCTAGTACGCATGCCAGAAAACTGCCCACCTATTGTTATAACACAGCATATTCCTCCTGTATTTAGTACTTCATTTGCGATGCGCATGGATAGAACCTGTAAAATCAACGTTAAAGAAGCTGAACATGGTGATAAGCTACAAACTGGCTGGGCATATATTGCACCAGGCGATCAGCATTTAAGTGTGGTGAAAAAAGCAGGCGGCTTGTTTTGTCAGCTTGACTCGAGTGAGTTGGTTAATCGACATCGTCCCTCTGTTGATGTGCTATTTAACTCTTTGGAGGTAGCCTGTCCGAAAGCGACAGTGGCTGCGTTACTAACCGGTATGGGCAGTGATGGTGCAAGAGGTTTATTGGCCCTAAATCAAGCGGGGGCTTACACAATAGCTCAGGATGAATTATCGTCTGTGGTATGGGGGATGCCAAAAGCCGCAGTGGAGCTCAATGCGGCTAATGAAGTGGTTCGTCTTGATAAGGTAACGGCACAAATGCTAAAACAAGCTGTTAAGGTAAAATAACCCAAGGTTGTGAGAACCAGTAGTAGTTTCCTTTTTTCGCGATAGATGGGGCCGTACAGTTAAAGCGAGAGCGGCCTTTTTTCAGTTTTTCAGGTGAGGTGATCTTCACCGTATCTTTACTAAGCCACGTTAAATCAGCTTGACCAATACCAGAGACATAACAAGCAAACTGACTTTTATGAAAGTCTTGCATATCAAATTGCATACTTAAACTTGGCGGGTTTTCATGCGTTACGCTATCTGAGTAGGTGAGCTGTTTGATAGTGAATGCTTGCGAGTCTAGTTTAGTGGCAAGCGTATCAAGTTTTGAATAAAAGCCCGACGCCGGAAAGCGTGGTAATCGGGTAAAGTCAGAATGGATACCTACAGCACCCGAATGTTGACCTATACCAACAAAGCCTAGAGATTTAACTAACTGTTGTAATGAATTGTTAAACTCGCCATAAGGGTAAGCAAGATATTTGTAATCATGACCAATTTCTTCTTTAATGCGTTGCTGAGCAGATAGAATATCTTTTTTAGTGCGAGCTAACCATGCCTCTTCACTCTCGCCTGGCTGTTTGCGATGTAAGTAATTATGGACTTGTGTGTGATTGCTGATTATGGCGCCTTTATTAGATAGCTCTTTTAACTGTTGCCATGTCATAACATAGCTTTTGCCTTCATCAATCAACTCGGGATTAACGAAAATAGTATATGGATAGCCAAATTTTTCTAAGATTGGTGCCGCTTCTTCATAGTTATTTTTATAGCCATCATCGAAGGTAATCGCGACGGTTTTATCTGTCAGAGGCTGGCCGGCTTGTAATGCGGTGATGAGTTCATCTAATGGAATAACTTTAAAGTTATTATCTTGCAAATATTGCATGTGTTCTGTGAATGTATCGCTGCTGACACTGGTTACCGCAGGAAGGGTTTCACTGACGTGGTGATACTGTAGAATGACAGCGCCATGGGCACGCAAAGATAAACCTAACAGGACTGCAAATACTAAATGAAACATTTTCTTAAACGTCATAAGGCACACCATAAAAGTTTACTGTTATTAGCCGGTCCGATGATTTTATCAAATATTACCGTGCCAATGTTAGGTTTAGTTGATACCGCTGTAATCGGTCACTTAGGAAGCGCTCACTATTTGGCTGGTATAGCACTCGGTTCAGCAGTTATCTCGTTATTATTTTGGCTAGCAGGTTTTTTACGGATGAGCACCACAGGGTTGGTTGCACAGGCCTATGGTAAAAGCGATCACACCTTACTCGCTGAGCTATTAAAGCGCAGCTTGTTACTAGCAACAGCGGTTGCGCTGTTATTAATAGCGCTGAGTATACCTATTCAATCCTTAATGGCATATTTATCAAATGCCAATGACGCTGTTTTAGAACAAGCAAATAGCTATTTTTCAATTCGTATTTTTAGTGCGCCTGCTGCTTTGTGTAATTTGGTTTTACTTGGTTGGATGTTAGGGGTGCATTATGGCCGCGGGCCATTTTATTTATTACTTATCACCAATATTACTAATATCGTGCTTGATATTTATTTTGTGGTGTTTCTTGATTGGGGTGTGGCTGGAGCTGCGTGGGCATCTTTAATTGCTGATTATACTGCCCTTGTTTTTGCACTTATGTTAGTTGCACAACTTGCCAAAAAGCAGGGTGTTAACCTTGCCGTGAAAGCATGGTTAAGTGTTGCTAAGTTACTTGATTTAGTGAATTTAAATCGTGATATATTTATTCGTTCACTGGCGCTACAACTGTGTTTTAGCTTTATGACTTTTTATGGCGCACGTATCGGTGAAACAACTTTAGCGGCCAATGCTGTATTGCTGAACTTTTTAATGTTGGTGAGCTTTGCACTTGATGGTATTGCTTATGCAAGTGAAGCTAAGGTCGGAAAAGCTAAAGGAGAACAAAGCACTAAGCAGATTAAGCTATGGGTTAATTTGAGCCTGTTTTGGGGCGGGTTATTTGCCGTGTTTTATAGTCTTATATTTTTATTTTTTGGCAAGGCAATAATTCGTTTACTTACCGATGTGCCAGAGGTTATCAGCCTCGCGACTGTTTACCTTCCCTGGGTCATTATTTTACCTATTGCGGCGATGGGTTGCTTCTTATTTGATGGCGTATTTGTGGGTTTAACACGTGCCAAAGACATGCGAAATACAATGCTATTTAGTGCTTTGGTGGGCTTCTTTGGACTGTTTTGGCTGGTAAGTAGCTGGCAGAACCATGGTTTGTGGTTTGCTATGACGAGCTTTATGTTGATGCGAGGGTTAACTCTGTGGATTCGCTACCGTAAAATTATCAATAATCAGCAATTATTAGATTAAATCACTTCCATAGATCCGGGTCGTGATCTTTCGGTGAAGATCGTTCTAAGACTTGTGCAAAGCGGTTGGCAAAAATACCTAAGTAGCCCCAGGCTGCAAAGAATATCGCCACAGCTAAAATGATCAGACCAATTAATTGAAATAGTGCGGGCCCATAATAACCTATAGCAATAAAAATCACGGCCAGCACAAATAGTGCTAGGCCGCGAAGAAAGCGTTTTAAGCTTAACTTGGGGTCGCTACCTAAGCGAAATACCCATTTTTTAAGCATGCTTTAAATACCAGTTAGTAGTAAGAGTGTTCACCAGATTGGTGATCAGTAATGTCTCTTACACCATTGATTTCGTCAAACTTGGCGATCATTTCTTTTTCGATGCCTTCTTTAAGTGTGACATCAATCATTGAACAGCCGTTACAGCCACCGCCAAATTGCAGTACTGCGATTCCGTCAGCAGTAATTTCTACTAGGCTAACTTGACCGCCGTGATTAGCGAGCTGTGGATTAACTTCAGTTTCAAGCATGTGTTGAACACGCTCTTGCAGTGACGCATCATCGCTAAGTTTACGTGCTTTTGCATTTGGCGCTTTAAGTGTTAACTGAGTTCCCATTTTGTCAGTTACAAAATCGATTTCAGCTTCTTCTAAGAAAGGGGCGCTTTCTGCATCAACAACGGCATCAAAGCCATTGAATGGTAGACGAATATCAGTCGCTTCAACGGCGTCTTCTGGGCAGTAAGAAACACCACACTCAGCCTGCGAAGTACCTGGGTTTACTACAAACACGCGAATGTTCGTTTGTTCAGCTTGGTCTGCTAAAAGTTTAGCAAAATGAGATTGTGCAGATTCAGAAATAGAGATCATAAAACGGACTATACTTGACTAAATTACTCGGATACTGAGTATCATACTCCGCTCATCGTATTGTCGCCAGTGTTGAGCGTAAAAAGTTGCATCTATTTTATCGAATGGTAGCGTTAAAACATCAAATAATTACGGGTGCTATCTATGCGTTTTATAATAACAATATTAACCATGCTAGTGAGCGTCAGCGCATTAGCAAAACCTCTTTCTTATTACTTTGAAGAAGATGTGAAATTTGACCCAACTATTCCTACCCCAGAGCAGGTGCTAGGTTACGAAGTGGGTGAGTGGCATGTACGTCACGATCAGCTTGTGCAATATATGCAAATTCTTGCTGAAAAAAGTAATCGAATGAACTTCAAAGTAATCGGTCGCACACATGAACAGCGTCCGCTTGTGATGCTAACCATCACAGCACCAGAAAAGCTGGGTCAGGTAGAGCAAATCCGCAAGGCTCACTTAGCTCGCTTAAATGGTGGAACGAGTGACTCAAGCAAACAACCTGCGGTTGTATGGATGGGTTACAGTGTTCATGGGAATGAGTCATCAGGTAGTAATGCATCGCTACTCGTTGCTTACTACCTTGCCGCTGCACAAGGCCCAGAAATAGATGCCTTACTAAACAACACGGTTATTTTACTAGACCCATCATTGAACCCAGATGGTTTAGCACGTTTTGCAAATTGGGCGAATAGTAACCGTGGTATGAAGTTATCATCAGATCCACAAACTCGCGAGCACATTGAAAGTTGGCCGAGTAGCCGTACTAACCACTATTTATTTGACTTAAATCGTGACTGGTTGTTACTACAGCACCCTGAATCACGTGCACGCATTGCGCAGTTTCATCAATGGAAGCCCAATATCCTAACAGACTTCCATGAGATGGGCCCAAACAGCACATACTTTTTCCAGCCTGGGATCCCAACTCGTAAGCACCCAATCACTCCTGAAGAAAATGTCACGCTAACTAAAGCAATTGCAAACTATCATGCAAAGACACTTGATGAGCATAATGCTCTTTACTTCACAGAAGAAAGCTTCGATGACTTTTACTATGGTAAAGGCTCAACTTACCCAGATGTAAATGGCGGTGTAGGTATTTTATTTGAACAAGCGAGCTCACGTGGTCACTTACAAGAAACCATCAACGGCCCATTAAGCTTCCCGTTTACGATTAAAAATCAGTTATTAACGAGCCTATCGAC
Source organism: Pseudoalteromonas shioyasakiensis (assembly GCA_013391845.1). Lineage (NCBI taxonomy): Bacteria > Pseudomonadati > Pseudomonadota > Gammaproteobacteria > Alteromonadales > Pseudoalteromonadaceae > Pseudoalteromonas > Pseudoalteromonas shioyasakiensis. Next base: position 219,019 of record CP058414.1, on the reverse strand, counting down.
GTTCCAAGCCGCGCTTGATAACCGTACAGACTTACTTGATTATCAAGCAAAATTTTACAACAAAGCTGTTGACCTTGCTGGTGATGAAGACTTTAAAGGGTATGTGGTGAAAGGCGGCGCTGATCAAAGTCGCATGAAGTACTTCCTTGATTTATTAAAACAACATCAAATCAATGCGTACATGTTAGAAGAGCCGCTAAAAGTGAACGGTCAAAGCTTTTCTGAGCAGAGCTATTATGTGCCTTTAGCACAGCCGCAATTTCGTTTAATTAAAGCGATTTTTAGTGAGCAACAGCGTTTTGTCGATAATACATTTTATGATGTATCTGGCTGGACACTTGCTCATGCCTTTAATTTAGAATTTGCAAAGGTAAGCAGTAATTGGGGCTTAAAGGTTGCCAAAATGCCTTGGCAGCAAAGTGTTAAATCAAGCTTTGCCGCTTTACCACAAAGCTATGCTTATGCATTCAAATGGGATGATTACCTAGCGCCAAAAATGCTTAATAGTTTACTCGAACAAGGTGTGAAAGCACGGGTGGCATTAAGCCCACTTACAGCAAAAACGCCTTCAGGTGAAATAGCTTTTGAGCCAGGTAGTATTCTTGTTCCTGCAGGTCTGCAAACTGATAGCAACTGGGTTAGCTATTTAAACCAAGCGCAGAATGAGTTTGGCATTGAAATAACACCAATTAGTTCAGGCTTAACGGTTAAAGGTGCTGATTTAGGTTCTCGTGCAATGGCGGTTGTGAAAGCGCCTAAAGTATTACTAGTGGGAGGTCAGGGAACCAGCCAGTATGAACTTGGTGAAGTATGGTATTACTTAGATCGTTTCGTTGGCACAGCGCCAAGCATTATCGAAATGGAGCGCTTAAATCGCATCGACCTTGAAAACTACAGTCATATTATTCTAGCGCACGGAAATTTCAATCGTCTTGATGATGCGACTAAAGTGGCTATTAAATCGTGGGTTCGTAAAGGCGGTGTTATTTGGGGACATAAAGGCGGTGCTAAATTCTTAGCTGATCAGCAACTACTAAAGGCTAATTACTTATCTCGTCGTGATGTAGCCAGTGCATTTGATACAACAGGGCTTACCTATGCCGATAAAGATGACTTAGCTGGTCGTCAGCGTATTGCGGGTGCTATTTTTAATACTTCAGTGGATTTATCTCACCCACTTACGTATTCGCTGAATCGCAATACATTACCTGTGTTTAAGAATAGTACTTGGCTACTTGAGAAATCAGACGCACCTTTTGTGAACGTGCTTACTTACACAGATAAACCGCTTTTAGCTGGCTTTACTGATGACGTAAACGTAGAACAAGTAGCTGGTGCGGCAGGCTTAATTGCGCACTCTTATGGTAAAGGGAGTGTGATAGGCATGACCGATAACCCAGTGTTCCGTGGTTATTGGTATGGTACCAGCCGATTACTGAGCAATGCATTATTCTTTGGTAGTGCCTTTCATGCCTCAGGTGATAAATAATCACAATTAATCTTAGCGCAGGTTGTCTAATCCAGTTAAGCAAGTGAGCATAGCCCACACTTGCTTAGCCCCTGCATTTTTTATGGCTTCTGTCGCAGCATTTATGGTTGCGCCAGAGGTCATCACATCATCAATAATTGCCACGGTTTTTCCTGTTAAATCTTGCTGACAAACAAACGCATTTTGTAGATTTTTAACTCTTTTCGTTTTACTTAACTGTGATTGCGCTTTGGTTGCTTTTTGCTTGTAAAGAGCTGAGCTAACAGTACATTGCTGCTTTTTTAAAACAGGCAGCCAAGTTTGGCTTACCTGATTAAAACCGCGTGCTAAAAAGCGCTGATTATGCAGTGGTAGCACAATAAAAAGATCGGGCCAATTTATATTAACCTGACGAGCTAATTGCAGCTGCCTCTCTATTACTTGTTGTAGTGCCACACGAAAATACTGCTGATCGTTAAATTTCAATTGCTTGAGCCAAAGTTTCAAAGGCGCTTGATACCAAGCACAGGCAATTAAATAATCAAAATTACTATCAGGAAATGCATCACATATATCAGGTCTGTGTAACAGGTTTGGGTGGCGTGTAAGATCGAACAAATTGAGGTCATTTAAACAATACTGACACAAGGCTTGATTAGCCTGTATGTGACTTTGGCAGCTAATACAAAAGTTAGGGAACAGTGCGTCTAGCCCTAGTTTTAAGGTATGAGAGAAGTGAGACATTGCATTCATTCCTTTAAACGCTATTATGAGCGCTAAGTGTGGTTGGGAAATACAAAATATGCAAAATGATATGGTGCTATTACATGGCTGGGGAATGAACCAGGGGGTTTGGCAAGTGATCAAGCCTGAGCTTGAGTTTTTCCATGATGGTGAAGTCCGTTGCTTTGACTTACCTGGATTTGGTAATGCGCAGTCAATTCCAACACCTTACTCTTTGCATGATGCAGCTCAGCAATTAAGCGCCCAGCTCAATAATAACTCTATTCTTGTTGGCTGGTCTTTAGGTGGTCTTTTTGCTTTGTATATTGCTGCACATTGGCCAGACAAGGTAGCAAAGGTTGTGTTGGTTTCTTCAACGCCATTTTTTGCGCAAACCGACGAATGGCCGGGTATCAAGCCTGAAGTATTAAACGCCTTTAAAGATCAGCTGGTTAGCCACAGAGAAAAAACGATAGAACGGTTTTTGGCGATACAAGCGATGGGCAGTGAATCAGCTCGGGACGATATTAAGCAGCTAAAAGCACTTTTAAACCAGTATCCAGCGCCACAAGAGCAGGCTTTAAGTGCTGGCTTAGACATTTTACAGCAGGATGATTTGCGTGAGCTATTCGCTAACCTTAGCGTACCTGTGCGTGGTATTTTCGGCCGTTTAGATTCATTAGTACCTTATCGTGCGATTGAAAAAATGCATGCTTTACAGCCTCAGTTTGAATATGAGGTTTTAGATAAAGCCTCACATGCGCCATTTATTTCTCATAAAGCAGCATTTATATCAGCACTGAAATCAATGTGTTAAGCAAAACTCGCTGAGAGGCCAGAAAAATAGCGGGATTTAGCTTTATTTTGCTCGTTTTATGAGCGATACTTAACAAGTAGATCTCACTGTTGGAGGGTGTTATGCCAATCAGTTCTGTTTTTAATAATGCGGTAGAAGGTTATAACCGTGCTAGTCAAGGTATCGAAAAGGCGAGCGCAGAGATTAGCCGTGCCTCAATTGATCAGCAAGATGATGCCCAATTAGCTCAACAACGGCAATTACAAGCGGCGAGTCCAAATGAAGCTGTTACTCCGCCAGCTTCACAACCTGCCCCAATCGATGAGTCGCTTGTCAATTTGAAAGTTGAAGAGTTTAATGCAAAAGCCAATATCAACACGATTCAAACTGCTGATGAAGTGCTCGGTACACTAATAGATATTAAAGTTTAGTACTTATGAATATCGTCACTCCGTTTCCTTCGATTAATATCAACACGGCGAATGTGCACACTGAAAGTGCTCGCCGTGATAATCAGTTACGTGAAGTGATCCCACCTCCTGCTGCTACCAAGCCGAGTAACGCGGAAAACAAAACCCTTAATGATGGCGACAAAACCAAGCAGCCTGGTTCTGAGGCCGGTACTTATGATGCTAAAGGGCGTCTTGCTGAAGACAAAGTAATTGAAGAGCGTCAGCAAGGTCGCGAACAAGGCGAGTCTGAGCAAACAGAGCAAGAACAACAGGAAGCTAAACAAGAACAACAAAAAGAGCAAAAGGTTGCAGAGCAAGAACAGCAAGATGCTGAACAAATTAAAGAGTTAAAAGCCCGCGATACCGAGGTGCGTATTCATGAGCAAGCGCATGCGACAGTTGGTGGTCAATATGCAGGCTCGCCAAGCTATGAGTATCAACGCGGCCCCGACGGTACAAACTATGCCGTAGGCGGCGAAGTGCAAATTGATGTTGCTGAAATAAAAGGCGACCCAAAAGCCACAATCGAAAAAATGCAGACAGTGCGTGCAGCAGCGCTTGCACCACAAGAACCATCGAGTGCTGATCGTTCTATCGCGGCCGATGCCACACAAAAACTTATGGCAGCACAAGCTGAGCTTGCCAGTCAATCAGCAGATAGCGATGCTGATTCAGGCAAATCGACCTTCAAAATAAACAGTGAGTATGCCGAAGATAGCGCTATTCAAAGCAGTGAAACTAAAACAGCCAAGCGTGATGTAGAAGTAGACGAGCGTGCCACACGTATTGCTAACTTTTATCAAGCAGCTACCTCGCCCACCAATCAAAATCAGTTTTCTGCTTTTATTTAACATCCTTAAATAAAAACCGCGTAAGTTTAAACTCACGCGGTTTTTTATTATCGATTGATACCAGTTTGATTAATCTATTTGGGGATTACTTTTTCACTTTTGCATTGGCAAATGCATCTGCAAACGCATTGCCCATCGCAACATTACCAAATTCGCGTTTTTGCTTTGGTGCGCTTTTCGCTTTAGCTGCAGGCTTAGGTTTGCTCGCTGGTGCGGCTTTATTGCTGGTATCAACATCATCGTCTAAACGCATAGTAAAGCTAATACGTTTACGTGCAGCATCTACTTCAACTACTTTTACTTTTACAATATCACCAGCTTTAACCACTTCACGTGGGTCGGAAATAAACTTATTGGTAATAGCAGAAATATGCACTAAACCGTCTTGGTGTACGCCCACATCAACGAAGGCACCGAAGTTAGCAACGTTAGACACCACACCCTCTAAAATCATACCAGGTTTAAGGTCGTTAATGGTTTCAACACCGGCTTTAAATTCCGCTGTTTTAAACTCAGGGCGCGGGTCACGACCCGGTTTATCAAGTTCTTTGATAATGTCGGTAACGGTAGGTAAACCAAACTTTTCGTCTGTGTAATCGTTAGCAACGAGCTTGTTTAGGATGTCAGAGTTACCAATTAGGCTGTTTACATCTAAGCTGTTTTTCTCGCAGATACGCTTAACAACAGGGTAGGCTTCAGGGTGAACTGACGAGTTATCGAGAGGATCTGAACCTGTACTGATACGTAAGAAACCGGCAGCTTGTTCAAAGGCTTTTGGACCTAAGCGTTCAACTTTTTTCAGTTCAGAACGTTTACTAAATGAGCCATTCGCATCGCGGTAGCTAACAATATTTTGTGCTAACGTTTTGTTTAAGCCTGATACGCGAGTAAGTAATGGCACTGATGCCATGTTTAAGTCTACACCTACAGAGTTTACACAGTCTTCGACTACTGAAGTTAGCGTTTGCCCTAGTTGGCTTTGCGATACATCGTGTTGATACTGACCTACACCGATTGATTTAGGCTCGATTTTTACCAGCTCGGCAAGTGGGTCTTGTAAGCGGCGCGCAATAGACACAGCACCACGTAGTGAAACATCAAGGTTAGGGAACTCATTGGCTGCAAATTCAGACGCTGAATAAACAGATGCGCCTGCTTCACTGACCATTACTTTATTTAGTTTTAGTTCACTGTTTGCTTTAATCAGTTCTGCTACTAACTTGTCAGATTCACGTGAAGCCGTACCATTGCCAATAGCAATTAGCTCAACTTTATGCTGGCGACATAATTGTTCTAAAGTACGAAGCGATTTATCCCAATGATTTTGTGGAGCGTGCGGGAAAATCGTTTGTGTTGTTAACAGCTTGCCAGTGCTGTCTACAACGGCAATTTTACAACCTGTGCGTAAACCAGGATCGAGACCTAACGTGGTGCGTGGGCCTGCAGGAGCGGCCATTAATAAGTCTTTTAAGTTCTTAGCAAAAACGTCAATTGCGCCGGTTTCTGCTTTTTCGCGCATTGCACCTAAAAATTCATTCTCTAGATGTAGGCTTAACTTAATTTTCCATGCCCATTGCACTACGCCCATTAGCCAACTGCTTGCAGCAGAGTTGCTAACATCTAAGCGGTAATGATCAGCAATCATTTGCGCGCATACTTGCGCTGGATTTTCTGCGCTTGGCTCAGGGTTGATACTCAGTTGTAATACGCCTTCATTACGAGCACGAAGCATAGCAAGTGCACGGTGTGATGGTACTTTCTTAAGCGGTTCTTGATGCTCAAAGTAGTCGCGGTACTTCACGCCTTCATTTTCATGGCCTGCGATTACAGCACTTTCAATTTGACCGTGTTGTGCAATATGACTACGAAATTTAGCAAGTAATTTGGCGTCTTCAGCAAAGCGCTCCATTAGAATAAATTTAGCGCCATCAAGCACTGCTTTTGTATCAGCAAAGCCTGCTTCAGCATTAATGTAACTACTAGCTTGTTCTTCTGGGTCAAGGCTTGAGTTATTAAATAGCGCATCGGCAAGCGGTTCAATGCCTGCTTCAATAGCTATTTGTCCTTTCGTTCTGCGTTTAGGTTTGAAAGGCAGATATAAGTCTTCGAGCTCAGTTTTACTGTCAGCGTTATTAATGTCATCACTTAGCTCGGCAGTTAGCTTACCTTGCTCTTCGATAGTGGCAAGGATAAAGCTGCGGCGCTCTTCTAATTCACGTAAATACGATAAACGCTGCTCAAGTAAACGTAATTGCGTGTCATCTAAGCCACCAGTTACTTCTTTACGATAACGGGCGATAAAAGGGACTGTGGCACCTTCATCAAGTAGTTTGATTGCAGCAACAACTTGTGATTGCTGGGCATTTAGCTCGGTCGCTAAGCGTGCAGAGATATTGCTCATGCATAAACCTTTTTTAAAAATAGAAAATCAGTAAAACTGAAGATTAATTGCCAGAATAATATCACAATAAGAAGGCCTTAAAAGCACTGCTTTTAAGGCCTGCAAAAATAGTCTTACACAACGCAGATTTTAATGCTTAGTGTGGGTGATCCACATGTTGTAATACTTCGCTAAAGCTATTAGCAATTGGGTTGATATTAACTGGGATATGTAGTTTTTTAGCAATTTCACGAGCTGAAATCAAACCACAAATTTCTTGTTTAGCACTGGTTACTAATAGGAACATCATACCTTGGTGCTCCATTGTTTGTAGAGCATCACCAATACAAGCATAGCTGATGCTTTGCAGGCTTACCCCCGCTAAATTGCCAAGAGGAGTCATCACATCATGCAAGGTGATTTCGTCACGGTGTAAGTTCAAGCGCTGTGCAAGAATCATAATTTTTGAGCTTTGTAAGTCAGCGCTAGATGTAAGGCCAAGCAGTTTGTCCTCGCTATCTACAACTAAAATAAAATCTGAGCAACAGCTATTAGTTTGCTTTAACGCATCGACAATTGTGGTGCCGTAATGTGCACGTAAAGGGTCTTTTTTAGTAAAGCTATTAAGTACTTTTAAAGCTGGAGAAGTGAGATCTAGTGTTGGCTCAACTTCATTCACTGCATTAGATAATGCGCCATTAGAGATATCTTGAAGACGTAATTCTTTGAAATTATTCATTTTGGTCACCATACATTTTAATAAAACTGAAATTGAAAATTTAAGTTAATTAAAAGCAGGCGGCCCTCGCTGGTGCGCGCTATAAACAGACACCTTATTAGAAGAGTGAACATACGAAACCATACGTGCATCTGGCAGTGGTTGGGCTACATTAGCAACGAACGCAGGAGTATGTTTATCGAGGTCGGTATCTAAGTTGGCAGGCTCTGCACTATCGCACGCAATAAAGTGAGCGGTTGGCGTAACACTGTCTGAATGGCTTTCTATATCACTGGCGTAAGATATCAAACTCACACTTATTAATAGTGCGAATACAATGGCATTACTCATGATGCGTTGTATTGCGTTTGACATACTTACTACCTTCTAAAACTCAAGTAATGATTTATCTTGAGTACCTTTAGTTATAGATCACATTTTCAGACTAAACAATCAATAATTAACGCTTTCTGAATTTTCTGGGAAAAATTATTTCGCATCAGGATAAGTTATCTCGTTGATATACCATTCTTTTGCGCCTTCAGGCGTCATCACCGAAAAATCATCATCAACCTGTTTACCAAGTAGCGCTCGAGCCATAGGTGCATCAATAGAAATGTAATCTTTGCGCTCGTAAATTTCGTCGGGACCGACAATGCGGAAACGCTTTGTATCACCTTGTTCATTCTCAATTTCGACCCAAGCACCAAAAAACACTTTACCCGCTTGTTGTGGGTTATAGTCAACGATTTTAAGATCTGGCATACGTTTACGAAGATAGCGTACACGGCGATCTATCTGTCGTAAAACACGTTTATTAAACTGATAATCTGCGTTTTCAGAGCGGTCGCCTAAGCTTGCTGCCCAAGTAACAATTTTAGTAATTTCAGGGCGCTTTTCATGCCATAAGTAATCATGTTCTTGTTGTAATTGCTGATACCCCTCTCGGGTTATTAAATTTGTCTTTGCCATTTTATTTAGCCTAAAAAGAAAACCAGCCGCAAAGTATAAACTTTGTCGAGTCAGATTTTGAAATGTTCAGTAACAATCTAAGCGCGTAATTCGATTTTTATTCTTAACTTTTTCATTTATATTAATAAGTAACATATTACAAAAAGAATGAAAGTTATGGGACACGAAACGACAAAAGTATTGGTTGTTGATGACGATATGCGCTTACGCAGTTTGCTAGAGCGTTACCTTGTAGAACAAGGCTTTATTGTTCGCACAGCAGCAAATTCAGAGCAGATGGATCGCTTGCTGGAGCGTGAAAATTTCCACTTGATTGTATTAGATTTAATGTTACCAGGTGAAGATGGGTTATCAATTTGCCGTCGTTTACGTCAAAAAGAAAATGACATTCCAATTGTAATGCTTACAGCCAAAGGCGATGAAGTTGACCGCATAATCGGTTTAGAGCTAGGTGCTGATGATTACATTCCTAAACCATTCAACCCGCGTGAACTGTTAGCGCGCATTAAAGCAATTTTACGTCGTCGTGCTAAAGAAGTGCCTGGGGCTCCTGCTGCTGAAGAAAACGAAATTAGCTTTGGCGACTTCACGCTAAACCTTGCGACCCGCGAAATGAGCCATGGTGACAAAACAATGTCGTTAACCAGTGGTGAGTTTGCAGTATTAAAAGCATTGGTAACTCATCCTCGTGAACCACTTAGTCGCGATAAACTGATGAACTTAGCGCGTGGTCGTGATTATAGTGCGCTTGAGCGCAGTATCGATGTTCAGGTTTCACGATTACGCCGTATGATTGAAGTCGATGCGGCTAATCCGCGTTATATACAAACAGTATGGGGCTTAGGCTACGTATTTGTGCCAGACGGTGAAAAATAATAGTAATGGGCATGTTTCCACGTAGTGCGTTTGGACAAACAGTATTTTTGGTTGCGGCCTTGCTGTTAATCAATCAAATTGTCTCTTATATCACGGTCAGTTTTTATGTTGTTAAACCAACTATAGAACAAGTAAACCTGATCCTATCTAAACAGGTGAAAACCGTGTTTATTGAATGGGAAGAGGGGGTTGAGGTAAGTAAGGAAGCCTCTGACAAGTTTTTTGAGATCACTGGCATTGAAGTCATGACCCAGCGCCAAGCAATGAGTGAAGGCTTGGCTGAAACTCGTGAATACTCGATGCTATCGCGAAGCATGTCGAAAGAGCTTAACGGCTCTGCACGGGTGCGTATTAGCCAAACAGATCCTCTTGTTTATTGGGTTGAAGCACCGCAAGCACCAGGCTACTGGGTGCGTGTACCGCTCACTGGATTGCAAGAAAACAACCTAAAGTTCTTAACCTTTTATCTATCAAGTATTGGTTTTTTAAGTGTTCTCGGTGGCTGGTTGTTTGCCCGCCATCTAAATAGACCTTTAAAAGCGCTGCAACAAGCGGCTGTTAAAGTGGGAGTGGGCGACTTTTCTACCAAATTAGAAGAGCAAGGCTCTACTGAAGTCATTGAAGTAACCCGTGCATTTAACCAAATGTCACGGGGTATTGCTGCGCTTGAGAATGACCGTCGATTATTAATGGCAGGCGTTTCTCATGATTTGCGTACGCCGCTTACACGGATTCGTTTAGCGACTGAAATGATGTCGGATGATGAAGATTACCTTCGAGAAGGGATCATTCATGATATTGAAGATATGAACGCCATTATCGACCAATTCATTGAATATTTACGTCACCACAAGCGCGAAGAACTTGAGCTAGAAGACTTAAATGCGATCGTTTCTGAAGTTGTCGAAGCAGAACAAAAACATCACCGTACTATTACCTTTAAAGAGAATCCAAGCTTAAGCGAAGTGCCAGTAAGTATGGTGGCGATAAAGCGTGTTGTTACTAATATGATTGAAAATGCAATTCGCTATTCAGATGGTGATATAGAGGTCGAAACCCGCGTGAGCAGTAATAAAAAGTTTGCCATGGTAGTAGTTAATGATCACGGCCCGGGGATTCCCGAAAGTGAACTTGAAACTGTATTTGAACCGTTTAAACAAGGTGATGCCGCTCGCGGAAGTGAAGGTAGTGGCTTAGGTCTTGCGATAATTAAACGTATTGTCGATATGCACGGCGGCCGAGTACAACTACTTAACCGCCCAGAAGGTGGTCTCAGCGCCCAGATTTATTTGCCGTTTTAAAAGTATTAAGCTGTAAGCCTTGAAAGGTGCTGAAGCAATGGTGAAATTTAAAGGAAGTAACAAGATAACTATTAAGATAGTTAGCCAGTTTAAAGCCATTTGAATGAGAACAGCTGGTTCATAAAGTGCAAAATGCATGAAATCGGCAATTAAAATTTTATTTTCATAAATTTAGTAGTTACAGAAATTTCCAAGTGAACATAGCCATTACTTGTGCTCTCATTTATCAAAGCAAACAAAAAGCGCGGCATCAAATGCCGCGCTCTTTTAATTTAAAGCTTAAAACTTACAGCTTTTAGCTTAGATTATTATTGCTTACCGTCAGGATTGTGGTTGTCCATAAATTTGTTCTGCGCGGTTGAATAAAACCCACGACGTTAAAATATACTTATCATTTGAAATAGGCTTATTACCACGGTGAGTGTGGGTAAAGTAGCCCGGTGCTACGACCATAGAGCCCTGTTTGGGTGATATTTTTCGTTGTTGATAGTAAAATTCAGTTTCCCCACCTTCCTCTACATCATTTAAATAAAACATAAATAACAGCACGCGATGTAGGGCCTCGTTATGGCCAGCTTGCGGGTATACCTCGCTATGCCAATAAGGGTAGCCACCTTTATTGATATCGTATTTTTGTGCTTGAATTGGACCCATGCGGAAAATTTGCTGCACTAATAGTGGCAACTGTGGTTTACCGACTTCTTCAAAATTGTCTTGTGTTAGGTCAACAGGTTTGCCCGTTTGCGGATGGTAAACCTTTAAACCAAAGGCACCAATCATCATAAAAATATGCTCTTCAAGGTATTTGAAGACGTAACCCGCGGTCGTTTGTTGAACATGCTTTAGTTGCTCAGCGTATTCAGGGTGGTTATTAAGGTATAAATCGCGACTGTCTTTTTTCGCTAGATCGACACCACCTGAGGTAATGCCTTGTTTTAAATGCGGGCTTTGTTCAAATACCGTGATAAAGTTGTCGCAAAATTCTTTGCTGAGGGCGTTTTCGTATACGCGAATAAAGTCCGTCATGAGCTACCTTTAGTTTATATTTTTTATAGGGTTACTATGTTTACTGAAACTATCACACCACGCTTTAGCGAAACAGATGTGCTAGGGCACATCAACAATACCGTACTCCCTGTATGGTTTGAAGCCGCCCGAGCGCCTATTTTCAGGTTTTTTACGCCCGATTTAAACCCTTATGAGTGGAAACTGATCATTGCCAAGGTTGAAGTAAGCTTTGTGGGTGAGTTGTTTTATGGTCACGATGTTACAGTGAAAACCAGTGTTGAGCATGTCGGTTCTAGTTCATTTGTACTTCGCCAAGAAGCTTGGCAGCAAGATAATTGCTGTGCAGTTGGTAAAACGGTATTAGTTCGTTATGACTTTGCAAATAAATGCCCGAAAAAACTTGATGAGCAAGAAAGAGCTGCCCTTACAGCGCATTTAATCGCTGAGAAATAAACCATTTTTTGCCGACATTTATGAGTGCTTGGGGTAAAATGCGCCTTCATTATTTTGACTGAGTAATTTTGGGTTACACGCAATGCTGTTAATGATCGACAATTATGATTCGTTTACATACAACCTAGTGCAATATTTTCAGCGCTTAGACCAAGATGTATTAGTTAAACGAAACGATGAGATTAGCATTGCTGAAATTAAACAGCTTAACCCAGAGCATATCGTACTTTCACCCGGGCCATGTTCACCAAATGAAGCAGGTATTTCTCTGCAAGTGGTTGAACAATTAAAAGGGCAGTTGCCAATTCTTGGTATTTGCTTAGGGCACCAAACTATTGCTCAGGCTCTAGGTGCTGATGTTATTCGTGCCAAGCAAGTGATACATGGGAAAACCTCGTTAGTTAAGCATACCAATCAAGGTGTGTTTAGCGGTTTGGCCAACCCGCTGACGGTATGCCGATACCACTCTTTAGTGGTGGATAAACAAAGCCTGCCTAGTGACTTCACTATTACCGCATGGACAGAACAAAATTCTGATTTTGATGAAATTATGGGGATCATGCATAATGATTTAGCACTTGAAGGAGTACAATTTCATCCCGAAGCAATTTTGACCCAACAAGGGCTTGAATTACTTGCTAACTTTTTAACTCGCTTCTAACCTTAGGCTAGTGAATTAACAAATATGAACGACAATACGCCTGTGCAAATGACCGAAGAAACCCGACAACAAAGGACTGCGATGGTGCTTAATGAGCGCGCACACGATCTTTTGCTTGGTCACAGTTTTGCACAGCGTCAAATTGGCTTTATTCATACCTTAGAAATTGATTATGGCGAGTCAATGGAGCAGCGTACTCTATTAGAAGTAGAGGTCGCTGCCGAGAAAAAGCGTCAAAAGAGCAGTACAGCTCACCATAAATACCGTGCTCAGGCGAGTAAACAGTTACACCAAGTAATTGAAGCTGCCATGCAAAAGCAGCTTGAAGATATTGATTCAGTTATCCACGAAACTATCGGTATCCAAGACAGTGTACCTGCTATTCTAGATATTCTAGCTGTGCGTTCAGCCTCAGTGGGTCGACTAGAGCCATTAGTTAAAGACTTAAGTTGGTTAGGTCGTGAGCTCGTTGCGTTTGTGAATTTACCTTTTTATCGAAAACAACGTAATAAACACACTTCAGTTCAAGTTGATAATCCATTATTAGCGCTGCGTTACATAGGCTTAGACAATTTAAAGTTTGTGGTGCCAACCTTTGCGGTACGCCATTGGATGCCACACAGCACAGAGCCATTTCCACTACTAAAACGTCGACTTCGTGATAACTCAATGGCATGTGCCATTGCAGCTCAAGAGCTTGCTAAGCTAAATGGTGTAAATGAGGTGCACGCCTTTACCTTAGGTATGCTACTCGATGTGGGTAAAATAGCGCTAGTACGTATATACCTTCGTATTTTCGAATTAGTTTGGCAGCGTCAAGTAACGAAAGCCCGTGATGAGCAAAAGAAAGACTTACACACTGCTTTATTAGAACTAAAACCTGATCCATTATTTTTAAGCACCTTGCTAAATAAGCAGTCGATGAAGGTAACAGCGACCGTGATTGAGCAAATGGACTTTAGATATTTGCCATTTAATGCGGTAATGCAGCAATTAACTACACCCTTAGCTAAAAACGATGAATATTTGCCACTTACTAAGGTGATTTTAAAAGCTCGTTGTTACGCGCAGTATTTAAGTTTAAATGAGCATCAATTGGTCGAAAATGACGAAACTGAACGTTGGTTTACGCACTTCGATTTCACCAAGGAAGAGCTTAATCAGCTAGCAAAATGCAATTTTGATCGCTTTCATATTCAAATTAATTAAAAAAATTGTTAATTTTTTTGCGACTATTCATTCATTGTTTATCAATCTGCAGCGACAAATTTTTTGTCATTAGCCTGTGCTTGGCTCACTAGCCGTACGCCTTTTTATAGTAATTAGACCAAAAAACAGCCTTCAAATAGTTATTCACTATCCATGAAAAAATATCTCAAGCCCTTTATTTTCAAGGGCTACATGAAAGTTTTCTAAGAGACAGGACGAAAATTTTCTGGAATAATGGATGAATGAAAATTGAACCAAAGAGTTATTTTGGTGATTTTGCGCTAAGCTCAATCGGCTAAGTAAAATGGCTTGGTTTGGCTTTAGAGCGCCACCTTGCTCTGTGTGTGCTTACAATTAAGAGGATATAAAATGACAGTCAATCGCGAATTATTTGATCAAGTAATGGTTCCTAACTATGCACCATCAAGTGTTATTCCAGTTCGAGGCGAAGGGTCTCGCGTATGGGACCAAGAAGGTCGCGAATTTATCGATTTTGCTGGTGGTATTGCTGTTAACTGTCTTGGTCATTGTCACCCAGCTCTTGTAAGTGCATTAAAAGAACAAGGCGAAAAAATTTGGCACTTATCAAATGTAATGACTAATGAGCCAGCTCTTCGCTTAGCTAAAAAGCTAACTGACGCAACATTCGCAGAAAAAGTGTATTTTGCTAACTCTGGTGCAGAAGCAAACGAAGCAGCACTTAAACTAGCACGCCGTTTTGCACTTGATAACTTTGGTGAGCAAAAGTCACAAATTATCTCATTTAACAAAGGTTTCCACGGCCGTACATTCTTTACTGTAACGGTAGGCGGTCAAGCTGCATACTCTGATGGTTTCGGTCCTAAACCGGGTGATATCGTTCACTGTGACTACAACGATTTAGCGGCATTTGAAGCGCTTATCTCAGACAACACGTGTGCGGTAATGATGGAGCCTCTGCAAGGTGAAGGCGGTATCATTTCTCCAACAGCTGAGTTTGTTGAAGGTGTTCGTGAGTTATGTACTAAGCATAATGCACTACTAATCTTTGATGAAGTACAAACAGGTGTTGGTCGTACGGGTGAGCTTTATGCTTATCAAGGTCTAAATGTAACGCCAGATATCTTAACGACTGCAAAAGCGTTAGGTGGTGGTTTCCCTATCGGTGCGATGATCACCACAACTGATATTGCTAAGCACTTAAAAGTAGGTACTCATGGCTCTACTTACGGTGGTAACCCACTAGCATGTGCAGTAGCAGAAGCAGCATTCGACACTGTTAATACGCCAGAAGTACTTAATGGCGTTAAAGAAAAATCAGCGTTATTCCGTGAGTTACTAACTGCGATTAACGAAAAGTACAATGTATTCACTGAAATCCGTGGCGAAGGCCTATTAATTGGTGCTGTAGTAACAGAGCAGTTCAAAGGTCGTGCAAAAGAGTTTTTAGTGGCTGGTACTGCAGAAGGCGTTATGTCTTTAGTTGCTGGCGCTGATGTTGTTCGTTTCACTCCATCACTTGTAATTCCAGAAGCTGATATCCGCGAAGGTATGGCACGTTTCGAAAAAGCAGTTGCAAAAGTTGTTAACGGCTAAGCGAAACTGTCATTTCAGGGCAAGCTAGGCTTGCCCACATTTCTTAATTTACCGTTATTTATAAGGGAGCAAGCGGACTTATGATGATCCTTCGCCCAATCCAGCAAAGCGATTACCAAGCGTTAGTAAAGATTGCTGATGAGTCAGGCCATGGCTTTACGTCTTTGCCTAATAATGAAGAGTTATTACAAAAGAAAATTGATCATTCTGTCAGCTCATTTGCTAAAGCAGCCCAGCAGCCAGGTGATGAAGGTTACTTGTTTGTTCTTGAAGATAGCGAAACGGGAGAAGTCGTAGGGACTTCGGGTATTGAAGCCGCCGTTGGTTTAGATGATGCTTTTTATCATTATCATTTAAGCAAAGTGATTCATTCATCTCGGACGCTAGACGTGTATAAAGCCGTTGATATTTTAACCCTGTGTAATGATTACACCGGTGCAACAGAGCTGTGCACATTATTCTTAAAAGATGGCTACCGTAAAAACAATAACGGTAAATTGCTTTCAAAAGCGCGCTTTATGTTTATTAATCAACATAGAGAGCGTTTTGCAGACACCGTAATTGCTGAAATGCGTGGTGTGTCAGACGAAAGCGGCGAAAGCCCATTTTGGCAATGGCTAGAAGAGCACTTTTTCTCAATGGACTTTCCAACGGCAGATTACTTGACGGGTATTGGCCAGAAAGTATTCATTGCTGAGTTAATGCCTAAATACCCAATTTACGTTAACTTACTGAGCAAAGATGCACAAGCTGTGATTGGTCAAGTACATGACAACACACGCCCTGCGATTGAACTATTAAAGAGCGAAGGTTTTACCTTTAATGGTTATGTAGACATTTTTGATGCAGGCCCAACTGTTGAAGCAAAAGTAGATAACATTGCTACAGTAAGAAATGCCCACACGGTTAAAGTTGAAATAGGTGAAAGCCAAGGCGACACCACGGTATTGTTAGCAAATGATAAAATTGCTGATTTTAGAGCAACCGTGACTCAAGTTAGCCTATCATGCGATGCCGAGAGCATCACAATCTCAAGTGAATTAGCAAAAGCACTTCACTTAGAAGCGGGTGATTCAGTATCACTAGCAGAACTATAGAATTCAGGAGACATATTAATGACTCATGCAGCGCAATTTATTAATGGTCAATGGCAAGCAGGCCTTGGTCATACTTTTCAATCTGTAAACCCAGCAAATAATGATGTTATCTGGCAAGCAAATACTGCCACAGCTGAACAAGTAGACGGCGCAATCGCTGCTGCACGCGAAGCGTTTTACAGCTGGGCTGATAAAACATTTGCAGAGCGCTTAGCGATTGTAAAAACATTCGCAGAAACACTTAAAGAGCACAGTGAAGAATTAGCGATTGCTATCGCACAAGAAACGGGTAAACCACTTTGGGAAACACGCACTGAGGCAGGTGCTATGGTGGGTAAAATTGCTATCTCTGAAAAAGCATTTTTAGAGCGTACAGGTGATGTTGAAAACCCAATGCCACAAGGTCGTGCGATGATCCGCCATAAGCCTCATGGTGTTGTAGCTGTGTTTGGCCCTTACAACTTCCCTGGTCACTTACCAAATGGTCACATTGTGCCAGCATTATTAGCAGGCAACACTGTGGTATTTAAACCATCAGAGTTAACGCCAGCGGTTGCTGAATTAACTTTAAAGTTATGGGAAAAAGCGGGTCTTCCTGCGGGTGTAATTAACCTTGTGCAAGGTGAAGTTGAAACCGGTAAAGCGCTTGCTGCGCATAAAGGTATCGACGGGTTATTCTTTACTGGCTCTTCGCGTACTGGCCATATTTTACATGAACAGTTTGCTGGTCAGCCGGGTAAAATCTTAGCGCTAGAAATGGGTGGTAATAACCCGCTTATCGTTACTGATGTTGCTGACACTAAAGCGGCTATCCACGATATTATTCAATCAGCGTTTATCTCTACAGGTCAACGTTGTACCTGTGCGCGTAAGTTATTCTTACCTGCAGGCGAGCAAGGTGATGCAATCTTAGCGGGTCTTATTAAAGCAACTAAAGCAATCAAAGTAGGTGACTACGACGCTGAAGAGCAGCCTTTCATGGGCTCAATGATTTCTGCTGCGGCAGCATCTGGTATGGTTAAAGCGCAACAGCAGCTTGTTGAGCTTGGCGCAGAAGTGCTTGTTGAGCTTACGCACAAAGAAAATACCGGTTTTGTAACACCAGGTATTTTAGAGTGTACAAATGTAGCTAACTTCCCAGACGAAGAGCACTTTGGACCCCTCCTTAAAGTATTCCGTTTTACCGATTTTGATGCCGCTATTGATAAAGCTAATGATACTAGCTTTGGCTTATCAGCTGGTTTGTTAAGTGACAGCGCAGCAGATTACGACCATTTCTTACGTCGTATTCGTGCGGGTATCGTAAACTGGAACAGGCCTATCACAGGTGCATCAAGTGCAGCTCCATTTGGTGGTATTGGAGCATCGGGTAACCACAGAGCAAGCGCATATTATGCCGCTGACTATTGTGCATACCCCGTAGCTTCGGTTGAGCTTGAAAAAGTAGCGATGCCAGCGACATTAAGTCCAGGCTTAAAAATCGATTAGTAATCGTAAATAACTATAAAAAGCAGCTTTGGCTGCTTTTTTTGTATGAGATGCGTGGCAAAGGTAGCAATTAAAAGCGCTTTCTGCTTAAATCTAAAGAGGTAGTTTTTTATTAGGTGTGAAGTCGTATGGTTTTAGATAGGCAAGGGTATGATGATCTTGTCATGTATCTCACTCAAAATTTAGCGCTTTTTGAGAAGCCGGGTCAAATTAAACCAGGAGCTCCAACAGTGTTAGAGCTGATTGAAGACGTGATAGCAGAAAACGTCATGTTACTTTGCGAACAACACACAGAGCTTAATACCGAACAACGCAGCCAAATTGTCCGTGAAGTCGACGGTATCGTATACGACTTACAAGAAGTGCTAAGTAGCGTTACAAATCACACAGTAACCGTTGAACAACATGCCTTTATTGACGAATTTGCCGGATTAGTGAAAAACTTATTCGATAGCGCTGTTGTAGAAAGCGCCTAATTTATAAATAACTACAAAATTCTAGTCTTTCAGCGAGTAGCTTGAAATAAGCTACTCGCTTTCATATAGCTTACCTTTTATCCCTTGCATCTGTGAGTGACTTGCTTACAATCAAACAAAATAACTTTAAGAGATAAAACACATGCAAGCGAATGTAAAATGGGTAGATGGCGATACGTTTATTGGCCTTTCAAATTCAGGTCATAATGTAGTTTTTGATGCAGGTAGTGATAGCGCAGCGCCAAGCCCAATGGAAATGGTCTTAATGTCAGCTGGGTGCTGCTCATCTGTTGATGTTGTTAGTATTTTAAAAAAAGCAAAACAATCATTTTCTGATGTGCAAGTTAAGCTAACAGCAGAGCGTGCTGAGTCAGCTCCTCGCGTGTTTACCAAGATTAATCTACACTTTGTGGTCACTGGTGATAATGTTTCAGAAAAGCACCTTGCTCGTGCCGTTCAATTATCTGCTGAAAAGTATTGCTCTGTAGCCTTAATGCTTGATAAGACAGTAGAAATTACGCATAGTCATGAAGTTGTGCAAGAACAGGTAAAATAACGCTTTTTCCGAGCAGAAAATTCGTATAAAATCCGCGAACTTTTATTTCTGCTGGTGCAGGTTCACTCGTTTTAAGGTTGGTTTAGCATGAATAAACCCTTCGATAAAATTAAGCTTCATGGCTTTAATAACTTAACTAAGAGCTTAAGCTTTAGTATTTACGATATTTGTTACGCAAAGACTGAACAACAGCGTAAGGAATATATCGAATATATCGACGAACAGTACAGTGCTGATCGCCTGACCGATATTTTAGGTGAAGTTGTGGATATTATTGGCGCAAACATTCTAAATGTTTCTCGCCAAGATTATGATCCGCAAGGCGCTAGCGTGACAATCTTGATCTCAGAAGAGCCAATTGAACAGCAAACGACGTATGAAGTTGATGAAGCGCCGGGCCCTCTTCCTGAAACAGTTGTAGCGCACTTAGATAAGAGCCACATCTGTGTTCATACATATCCAGAAGCACACCCTGATGATGGTATTTGTACGTTCCGTGCTGATATCGAAGTATCAACATGTGGCATAATTTCGCCATTAAAAGCGTTAAACTTCTTAATTCACAGCCTTGAGTCTGATGTTGTAACCATTGACTACCGTGTACGTGGTTTTACGCGTGACGTAGATGGTGTTAAACACTATATCGATCACGCGATTAACTCAATTCAGAACTACATGACTGAAGATACTAAAGAAGCGTACCAAATGATGGACGTGAATGTGTATCAAGAGAACTTGTTCCATACTAAGATGATGTTAAAAGAAACTGACCTGAATACTTATTTATTCGGTGTTTCTACAGCGGATTTATCTGAAGAAGAAGAAGAAGTTATCTACTCAAAGCTGACTCGCGAGATGCAAGAAATCTTCTACGGTCGTAACTTGCCAGATACAGAGTAAGTAACCACAAGCTTTAAAGAAACGGCGCGTAATGTAAGTTACGCGCCGTTTTTTATTCCTTAGAGTTGCTCATTGACTACATTAGCCTGTACTTATATGCTGGTTAAAAGGCCAATTTAAGGATAGAGATGTCAGTTGTGCTCTCGCAGTCGGTATTTTTAGCAGAACAAGTTCGTGAAAATGAAGGCCCAGCAGCTAAGCGCTCTGGTGTAACTTTATATGAGCTTATGGAGCGAGCAGGGCTGGCTACTTATAAGCAAGCTATCAGCTATTTTCCTAAAGCAAGTACATTCGTTGTATTAGCTGGCGTTGGTAACAATGCGGGTGATGGCTATGTTGTTGCCCGCTTAGCTAAACAAGCGGGTAAGCAGGTTACAGTTATTGCTGGCTTACAAGATAAACCTCTCAAAGGTGATGCGCTGAGTGCTCAGCAAGCTTGGCTCAATGCTGGGGGAGTAATAACAACGGATGTTAGCGCTATTGAACAAGCAGATATCATCATTGACGGTTTAGGTATTCAAAGCGAGGTGCGCGAACCTTTCTCAGAGTTGATTAAAGCCGCTAATGAAAGTCAAAAGCCGATTGTTGCCATTGATTTACCATCAGGCATTCATGCAGACACAGGTGTAATACAGGGGATCGCAATAAAAGCGGCAATCACTGTTACCTTTGTGGGTATTAAACAAGGTTTAGTGACAGGGCAAGGACGAGCACATGCAGGTAATCTTGAGTTTGCTGACTTGGGTATTGGAGATACCTTTTTAAAACTGACAGCACCCACTGCTGAGCTTATCAATTATCAAAGTCAATCACCGCTCTCTCGACGTGATAATAACAGTCACAAAACTAACCATGGTAAGTTGCTATGTATTGGTGGTAACGCAGGGACAGCGGGTGCAATTCGTTTGACCGCAGAAGCCGCTCTTCGGACTGGCGCAGGTATGGTGAAGGTTTATACTCACAGCAGTTCTATTTTGCCAGTCAGTATTGGCCGACCAGAATTAATGGTGACTGATACAAACTTAATTAGTGCATTAGAATGGGCAAGTTGTATCACCATCGGCCCTGGGCTTGGACAAGACACTTGGTCAGAAACAACATTTGAAACTGTCATGCAGTATTGTTTCACTAATAATAAACCTCTGGTGATTGATGCTGATGCACTTAACTTAATGGCTCAGCATGCTTCGTCATTCCCATTAGTTAATACAGTTATAACACCACACCCCGGTGAGGCTGCAAGGTTACTCAATTGTCGCGCAAGCGATATTGAAGAAAATCGCTTTCATGCGGTAAAGCAGCTCGCACATAGCTATACCACTACTTGTGTACTAAAAGGTGCTGGTAGTTTAATTGCTGACACTAACCAAACATGGGTGTGTACAGATGGAAATCCTGCACTTGCGGTTGGCGGCAGTGGCGATGTTTTAACAGGCATCATAGCGGCCCTGATCGCACAGGGGCTTACTCCTCAGCAAGCAGCTTGCTTAGGCGTAACCTTACATGCAAAAGCTGGTGATATTGCCGCAGAGCGTGAAGGCGAAAGAGGCATGTTACCGAGTGATTTGTTTGTCGTTGTAAGGGAGCTGATAAAAGAGTTGGCAAGCAGTGCTGACTTGAGCAGGTAAGGCTAAATATTTCGCCTTAGTCTAAGACTATCCTAGCTTGAACAAGCCAATATTGAGTTAGCATTTTCATTGAATCAACTAAATCATAATAGCTAGAAGGCTTGGTCATAAAGGCGTTAGTACCTAAGCTATAACATTGCTTAATATCAACTTCTGAATCAGAAGTCGTAAAAATTATGATGGGAATATGGCGGTAACGCTCCGATTTTTTTAGTTCGACTAACGCTTCTTTTCCACCCTTTCTTGGCATGTTTAGGTCTAATAAAATAAGGCTTGGTAGAATTTTATTTTTATCGAGTGACTCAAGTAATTGCATGCCGTCATCAACAAATTGAATTTTATTTTCATCGACATTATTTTCAACCAGGGCATCACGGATGAGTTCTTGATCATCGAGGTCATCATCCGCAACTAAAATATAGCTCACAGAGCGTAACTTTTTGATAAATAATTTGTCGTTAAACATTAGCAACTCCTGATTAGCTTATCTTTTTCACGTAGATACTTATAAATAAAACAACAAATTAAATAATTAGTTAATCGAATAGTATATACTTTAGTTAAGTAGGTGTTATATTAACTTGCTTATACCCATAATACAAACATAAGTTTATTAATAACCCAATGACAGTAAATCTTACTAGTACTAATAGAGTGGTAGCTCTTCGCGAAAGTTTGAACCTTTCTCAACAAGAGTTTGCCGATAAAATAGGTATAACTCAGGGGGCTCTATCACAACTGGAGGCTGGCAAGTCGACCCTATCTCTCAGTACTATTATTAAAATCAGCAAAGTGTTTAATGTAGATTGTAACTGGCTTATTTTTGGTATAGAAGGATTTGATGACTCGAGTTTCCAGAGTTATCAAAAAGCCTTAGAGACTTCATTTATTCCACTTGTCAATGAAGAAGCTCAAGCTGGTTATATAGAACAGTGTAGTGATGAAGACTATATTAAAACTCTGGATGTTTATAAAATTCCGGGGTTTGAAAATGGCAATTATCGACTATTCGAAGTTGAAGGCGATAGCATGATGCCAACTATCCGCCCCAGAGAAACGCTGATCACTGAGCAAGTCAAGGATATTAATCAGTTAGAGAATGGTTCAGTTTGTGTTGCTGTCACTAAAGATGGCATTGTCGCAAAACGCCTCTTTAGCCACAAGACAGACCCCGTCAGTTACTTATTTAAGAGTGATAACCCTGAGTACAAAACATATTCAATTCAGGGAAGTGATATCTTAGAAATCTGGCATGTAAAAGCAAAAATAAGTTCTATAACCGATCAAGACTCACATATGCAAAGTCAGCGTTTTGAGTCTATTGAAAATGAAATTAGACAACTTAAAGAGCATATTAATAGAGTTTTACCGCCACAATCGTAGCGGTAAATTACTAAAACTGACTTAGTTTTATTTCTCTTAGTGGTAAGGTGACGTAAAACTGAGAGCCTTCATTGATATTTGCTTCTGCTGTAATTGTCCCATGGTGTCGTTCGACTATTTTCTTACAAATAGCTAAGCCTAACCCTGTTCCTTCGTATGCTTGTTTAGAGTGAACCCGTTCAAAAAGGTTAAATATTCTGTCTTTAAACTCGCTATTAAAACCTATTCCGTTATCAATGACAGCGATAACAAGATGCTCGTCTGTTCGCTCAACTGACTTAATCCCTATAATGGGTGCTTGATGTGGGTGACTAAATTTAAGCGCATTGAGAATTAAGTTTTGAAACAAACGCTGGATTTGTCGTTTGTCGCCATAGATTTCACCAATGTCTTCTATGTGAAACACCGCGTCCTTGTCAGCGATAATTAACTCAAGATCATCAAGAATATCATGAAAAACATCTGATGCTGAAAAGTGACGAAACTCTTCGCCTTTTCGATTGATTCTAGAAAAACTCAATACTCCTTTGATAAGTTTTTGCATTCTTTCGGCAGAATCCATCATACGAGAGATATAAGAAGCGTTTCTTTCTCCAATCTGTTCTTTAGAGTTTTGCAGGCGATCGCCGAACATTTGTATTTTTCGTAAGGGTTCTTGTAAATCATGAGACGCAACAAAAGCAAACCGTTCTAACTCTTGGTTAGACTCTTCAGATTTTCTAAGTGCGATTTCAAGGTCAAGCTCGGCTTGTTGTCGAGTGAGTATTTCCGCTTTTAAAGCGACAGTTCGCTCATTAACTTTAGTTTCTAATAAGTTGTTTAACTTTTTAAGGCGCTCAGATTTTTCAATAACATGATTAACCAAATGATTGCGAAACTTTATAGCGCAAGATATTTCGTTTGCCTTCCAAGGTGAGCATTTATTACGTACATTCTCTTGCCATAAACGAAATGAGCTACGAGGCATAAGGCGGTGACTACCGTCGTCAAGAAATTCGATTATCTTTTCAGGTTTCCCCCCCCAATTTTTTGTTTCAATCACCTCTTTACGAAACCACATAATAAATAAGTTTTCATTAGTAGAAACAGGCATAGCAAGTACGCCGCTTGCAATATTAGCAAACTTATTAAATTCAGCATTTTCATTAGACAAGTGATGGTTATGATACAGCAGTTCATCTTCTAAGTGGTTGCTTTTTAACCACTCAAATAAATGATAAATATCATCATTTGCGGGTACATCCCCGAAACTTTCAATATCTTTTTCTAGCCGCCATGCAACACCATCAGCACTTAGCATGCTAAGTAAAGCAGGAACTTGTTTGCGTAAGCCATCAATGAAAAAGACTTCTTCAGACATATGCTCTGCTATCTCTGCACTGATGGCGGTGGCTTTAGCTTCTTGAATCGCTTCGATTGATTGTGTTTTGAGGGAAATTATATATGAGAGCATCAACCCCATATACTGTGCAACTTGTCGTGCCTCAAAAGGGACGACATGGCTTGAATAGTGGTGACAAGCAATTAACCCCCATAATTTACCAGCAATAATAATACTGATAGACATTGATGCTTTAACACCCATATTGCGTAAATATTGGCAATGAATGGGGGAGACACTTCTGGTTATACACGTGCTTAAATCTACAGGCTTGTCTTGTGGGTAGATAGGTGATACTTCAGCATCCACATCTGCAAGTAACCTTATAGGATTACGCAAATATAAAGCGCGTGCTTGCTTTGGAATATCTGACTCAGGAAAATGCTGGTGTAGAAATGAGTTTAACTCATCTTTTTTGGCTTCTGCTACGACTTGACCATTATATTCATGGTCAAACTGATAGAGCATAACGCGATCAAAACCTGTTAAGTTCCGAACTTCTTCTACTGCTGTGTCGAATGATGAGTTTAGCTCTTTTTTGTCAGCTATTAGGTGAAGAGATTGCTTCATCAAGTAATTCATGGGGTCAATACTTGAGTGCTCTTTCTTTATATCAAACTCAAGTTCAATGAGTAAGTATTCATCGTTACGAGAAATAACACCTTTAATAGAGGTCTCAGGCGATTTACCTTTTAACTCAATCTTGAGTGGGTTAATGGCATGAAAGTCCTTTTGGGCTTTATTTTCCTCTATGATATTAGATGTATTCGCTTCAAAGAAATTAGTTATATGTGAGCCGACTAAGCGATCCTTTTGTGTATTTAAAAGCAATAAAATATTTTCGCTGAAATAGCATATTTTGAGTGTTTCAGGGTCAACAACTAGTAAGTACCCATGCGGTTGTATAGAGCCTGGAATATGAATAGGTTCTTTATGGCAATTGTCTAATGAGACTTTAAATGTATTGCTCAATTTATATCTCCAAGCGCTTGAGAGATTAAGCTAAATGCCTTATTTGCTCCCAATAAAATGTCATCTGCTGAGTTTGGGTTGTCGTTATGATACTGCTTTAGTGCGTGGATAAATTGAGCCCACTTTTGATTCCTAAGTTCACCATAACTATAAAAAAAACGGATCCCTTCAAGCTCATTTATCCAATTATGCTTTTTAAGCGCTTTAAATATGTGACCTCCACCCATGGTGGCTCCCTCCATTACATACATCATTCCAAATGCATGTGATACGTTGCAGATATTTTTTAAATCATCGTGTTTATATAATTTAACAGATGGAGCGTGTTGAGATGTTTGCAAATAAGCAATATCTTGATTTAACCAGCTTAGCTTGCTGCGGCCAACAAGTAGATGTTTTGTGGCACCATAGGTTGATATAGCATCCTCCATAATAGAATAGCTACTATGCATTGCGATTAAAATTTCTAAATACGATTGTTGGGTCATATTTTTATCGAATAATACTGCACCTAGTTGTTTTTCCACACGAGAGTGAAGGAAGTCGGTACTATTTTTTATAAAAGTATGAATATTATTTTGATCGCTATTGCAAGTTATTACAGTGGCGTTTGATAAAGCTGAACCCATTGTTATCCTGAACGTATTTGGAGCATTCTAGTAGTATTCGCACCAGTATATACTTAGGTACAAGTATGTAAAATACAAAATTAAGGGTGATTAGGAAAAGGCAACTATTTATTGCGGGTTCAAATGACTTGTAAAGTTAGAAGGTCTTTGTTTATTTACAGAGCAAGTAAATGAATGCAAAAAACCCAGCCGGAGCTGGGTTTTTTAAGCAAAGTGCTTGGGAGGGATGATTACATCATTCCGCCCATACCACCCATGCCGCCCATGCCGCCCATATCTGGAGCAGCTGGCTCATCTTTCGGGATTTCAGCAACCATTGCTTCAGTTGTGATCATTAGACCTGCGATTGAAGCTGCGTACTGAAGTGCAGAACGCGTTACTTTTGTTGGGTCTAAGATACCCATTTCGATCATGTCGTTGTACTCGCCTGATGCTGCGTTGTAACCGTAGTTACCTTCACCGCCTTTTACTGAGTTAACAACAACTGATGCTTCGTCACCAGCGTTCGTTACGATTTGACGAAGTGGTGCTTCCATTGCACGTAGTGCAACTTTAATACCGTGGCTTTGGTCTTCGTTGTCGCCAGCAAGATCAACAAGTTTGCTTGCTACGCGAACTAGTGCAACACCACCACCTGGTACAACACCTTCTTCAACCGCTGCGCGAGTTGCGTGTAGTGCATCTTCAACGCGGTCTTTTTTCTCTTTCATTTCGATTTCAGTTGCTGCGCCAACTTTGATTACTGCAACACCGCCAGCTAGTTTAGCCATACGCTCTTGTAGTTTCTCTTTATCGTAGTCAGACGTCGCTTCTTCGATTTGTGCTTTGATTTGTGCAACACGACCATTGATGCCGTCTTCTTCGCCTGCACCGTCGATGATTGTTGTATCATCTTTAGTGATTACAACGCGCTTCGCTGTACCCAGGTCTTCGATAGTTGCTTTTTCTAGCTCTAAACCGATTTCTTCAGAAATTACAGTACCACCTGTTAATACAGCGATGTCTTGAAGCATTGCTTTACGACGGTCGCCAAAACCAGGGGCTTTAACTGCAGACACTTTAACGATGCCGCGCATGTTGTTCACTACTAGTGTTGCAAGTGCTTCACCTTCAAGGTCTTCAGCAATGATAAGTAGTGGCTTGCTTGCTTTAGCAACTGCTTCTAGTGTAGGTAGTAGCTCACGGATGTTAGATACTTTTTTGTCTACAAGTAGAATGAATGGGTTGTCTAGCTCTACAGCGCCTTTTTCAGCGTTGTTGATGAAGTATGGAGAAAGGTAACCGCGGTCAAACTGCATACCTTCAACTACGTCTAGTTCGTTTTCTAATGACTGACCTTCTTCAACAGTGATAACGCCTGAGTCACGGCCTACTTTTTCCATTGCTTGTGCAATGATGTCACCGATTTCTTTATCAGAGTTAGCAGAAATAGTACCTACTTGTGCAATTGCTTTAGTGTCTGCACATGGAACAGAAAGTGCTTTAAGCTCTTCAACTGCTGCAGTAACTGCTTTGTCGATACCGCGCTTAAGGTCCATTGGGTTCATACCCGCTGCAACTGCTTTTAAGCCTTCGTTTACGATAGATTGCGCTAATACTGTTGCAGTTGTTGTACCGTCACCTGCAGCGTCATTCGCTTTTGACGCTACTTCTTTAACCATTTGTGCGCCCATGTTTTCGAACTTGTCTTCAAGCTCGATCTCTTTAGCAACAGATACACCGTCTTTAGTGATCACTGGAGCACCGAATGATTTGTCTAATACAACGTTACGGCCTTTAGGACCTAAAGTTACTTTTACTGCGTTTGCTAAAATGTTTACGCCAGTTAGCATTTTGCCACGTGCGTCACCTGCAAAAAGTACTTCTTTTGCTGCCATGATTTAATTCCTCTTAAATTCTGTAAACGGGTTGCTAAACGAAAAGTAGGATTAGCCTACAATGCCTAGAATGTTATCTTCACGCATGATCAGGTACTCTTGACCTTCGATCTTTTCAACTTTTTCAACATAAGAGCCGAACAGCACTGTGTCACCGGCTTTAACTTCTAACGCTCTTACTTCACCGTTGTCTAAAACACGGCCATTACCAACAGCGATAACTTCTCCGCGAGTTGATTTTTCAGCTGCAGAGCCAGTTAATACAATACCGCCAGCAGACTTAGTTTCTTCTTCTAGACGCTTAACGATGACGCGATCATGTAAAGGACGAATGTTCATTTATTTAGTTCTCCTAACAGTTTCTGAACAGTACAGAAAAAATCTTGTGTTATTGCAGGGGAGTGCTTAGCCACCCGCTGCGTTTCATTGCATTCATTAATGGGGGTGGCTTAAAAAAATCCAAGTACAAAAATTAAAAAATTTTAATCTTTTCGCTCAAATTCACCATCAATAGTTGTCGGTTGGTGGTTTGGCTCTTCGTGAGTTGTTGTTTTACTGTGATATTGGAAGTGTGCAGAGCCTTGATTTGTCTGCGAACTCATGCGCACAGTGGCTTGACTGGCAAGGCCTGCAGCTAGCTTGTTTCGTATTGCTGGGGTGAGTAATAAAAAGCCAAAAAAGTCAGTCATAATCCCCGGAGTCATCAATAAAACACCGGCGATAATCACACATAAACCCGTAAACAATTCTTTGGCAGGCATTTGCCCTTGTGCCATTTGTAACTGCACGTTTTGAATCGCACCTATACCTTGTTGCTTAACTAATTTTGCACCGACAATCGCGGTTATAATCACAAGCGCTATGGTGGCAAAGCCACCGATCACTTCACTCACTTGAATGAGTAATGCAATCTCCACAATCGGCACTAAAATAAATAACAAAAACAAAAATCTAAACATAAGGCTCTCTAAAAAATGTCATTCTCTTTCGAGTCAGTGAAATATAAATAGGGGTGAGCAGGTCATTTTTCAAGGTGGAACCTAGGATCGCCTTGCTCGCTACACATTATAGTTACTATCGGCTACTATGGTGCGACTCACGTAATCAAACAAAGGTTCCTTATGACTACGCATTTTCGACTTATTTTTACTACTTGTGCAAATGAGGATGAAGCCCGTCAGTTGGCACAACATCTAGTTAAAGAAAAGCTAGCGGCTTGTGTGAACATTATGCCTACAATTGAATCTATCTACATGTGGGAAGGCGAGATAACTCAAGCTATAGAAAGTAAGTTACTGATCAAAACTAAGTCAGAAAAAATGAATGAAGTGATCCAAACTATCAAGAAATTGCATAGTTATGAGATACCAGAAATTCAGGTCGTTGATGTTGCTACAGGCAATTTAGCCTATTTTAATTGGATGGATGAGGTACTTAATTAATGCGATCGTTCCTTTTATTACTTTGTGCACTGTGGCTTGTGCCGGCAAGTGCAAGTAATAACAATTTACTTGGAAATCTACTGCAGCCCGCAGAGCAAACATTTCTGCCGGTTGAACAGGCCTTTGTTTTCGATTTTGACCAGCAAGGCAAAACCTTATTTATTGGCTGGGATATTGCGCCTGATTATTACCTTTATAAAAAGAAAGTCGAAATAATCGCTAAAGGCGCTGATATTGAAATACCTGATCTTGGTAAAGGGCAAATTATAGAAGATGAGTTTTTTGGTAAGACAGAGGTCTTCTTTGACTCGTTAAGTGTGGTTACTAAGGTCAGTAATGTCACTGAAGGGGCGGTTGTTAAAATTCGTTTTCAAGGCTGTGCCGAGGCGGGGTTATGTTATCCGCCAGAAGTTAGGACCATTCCGTTATCTGTGATTGCAGGTGAGCGAGTATCAGAGACTGCAGATGCGGGGAACGCATTAGCAGCATTAACACAAGCAGCTGATACAAATGAAGCGTCATCAGCGCCTTCTCAAGAAGCATCAAAACCAGCTGGTGAGCAGTCATATACCGATAAACTGGCATCGCAAGGCTTATTGACGAATCTTGTTATTTTCTTTTTAGTCGGTGTTGGTCTTGCTTTTACACCTTGTGTATTTCCAATGTTTCCAATTTTATCGAGTCTTATCGCGGGACAGCAGAATTTATCGACCAAAAAAGCGTTTTCGCTGTCGTTCGTTTACGTACAAGGTATGGCCGTTACGTATGCAGCACTGGGCTTAGTGGTTGCATCATTAGGTGGTCAAGTCCAAGGATATTTGCAGCATCCAACGGTGCTAATCAGCTTTAGTATTTTGTTTGTATTGCTGGCAATGTCGATGTTTGGCTGGTACGAAATCAAATTACCTAGTGGCATGATGAATAAGCTCACTCAGGTTAGTAACCAGCAAAAAGGCGGCAACTATGTTGGCGTATTTATGATGGGTGTACTGTCTGGTTTGATAGCTTCACCGTGTACAACCGCGCCGTTGTCTGCTGCTTTACTCTACGTGGCGCAAAGTGGTGACTACCTAGTGGGTGGTTTAACACTCTATGTACTAAGTTTAGGCATGGGCTTACCACTGTTATTATTGGGTACTTCTGGTGGTAAATTACTGCCAAAAGCCGGTGGTTGGATGGAGCAAGTAAAAACCTTATTCGGTTTTATCATGCTGGTTGTGCCACTTATTCTGCTTGAACGTATTGTTGATATCGAATTCATCTGGTTGATGGCTGGTTTATTAGCACTTGCAACAGCGCTGTATTTACACCACTGGCAAAGTGCGCAATCGCAGGGCAAGCTAAAAACAGCATTGTGGTTTGCTGCAACATTACTTGTTGTGACAGGGGCTAGTTTAACGAAAAATTATTTCTGGCCTAGTAAAGCGGTGGTTGCTGAAGCTGCCGTACAAACACATCGTTTTAAACACGTTGCTAATTTAAGTGAATTGAAAGAAGAAATTGCTGCCGCAAGTAGCGAAGGGCGTTTAGTGATGGTCGATTTATACGCTGATTGGTGTGTTGCGTGTAAAGAGTTTGAACACTACACCTTTCCTGACGCTAAGGTGCAAGAGCAGTTTGCTCACTTTGAGTTAATCCAAATTGATTTAACCGAAAGTGATGCAAAAACTATTGAATTAATGGAAGAGTACACGGTATTCGGTTTACCGAGTATTTTGTTCTTTGATACCCAAGGTAATGAGCTTTTAGAGCAACGTGTAACTGGGTTTTTAAACGCGAAAGACTTTACTGAACATTTAGCAAAAGTAAGAAATACTGCCAAATAAACGCAAACGTGCAGGAAAATAGCAAAACGCCACTCATTAGAGTGGCGTTTTTGTTTCTAGCTAAGAAAAATGCTTTTATTAGCTAAAAATCAGCGCTTTTTCTTGTAAATGTTCAATTACACAACAAGTAAAGACAGTGATTAACTTACTTGAGTGCCTTGTCATGCCTGCATTTGCCGTAAGTAGGTAGTGATTAGACCAGTATTTTGCTGCTATTTACGTCGAAATATCTATAATAGGTGGTTAACGTGAGAAATAGTTGCTATTTTACATCAGCACGCTTAGGTTAAGCGTGGGTTTATGATGAATATGGTTAAACTGCTTACTTATAGGATATATCGCGTATTATGGCTGCAAAATTCAAACTTTTAGTTCTAAATGGGCCAAATTTAAACATGCTTGGCAAGCGTGAACCAGAAAAGTACGGCACTCAATCTCTTGATGAGATTATAGCTGAACTTAGTCAGGTTGCTGCAGGTCTCAATGTTGATTTAACGCATTTCCAAAGTAACAGTGAAGCTGCATTAATAGAGCGCATTCACGATGCATGGCAAGAGGTTGATGCAATTATTATTAACCCTGCTGCATTTACGCATACAAGCGTAGCCTTACGGGATGCATTACTCAGTGTAAACATTCCCTTTTACGAGGTGCATTTAACTAATGTGCATGCTCGCGAAGCATTCCGTCATCATTCGTATTTTTCGGATGTGGCACAAGGCGTCATTATTGGATTAGGAGCAATGGGTTATAAGGTGGCACTAGAAGCTGCAGTTAACCAATTGCAAAACACACATTAATTTTTAAATAACTAACAGGCGGGTCGTTCAATGGATATTCGCAAGATCAAAAAACTTATCGAACTAGTAGAAGAATCTGGTATTGCTGAATTAGAAATCACTGAAGGTGAAGAGTCAGTACGCATCAATCGTAACAACATGGCTGCAGCACCTGCAATGCAATATGCTCCACAACAGTTTGCAGCACCTGCGCCTGCAGCGGCGCCAGCTCCAGTAGCAGATGCTCCTGCAGCAGAAGCGGCTGCTCCAGCTGCACCGACTGGTCACCAAGTTAAATCACCTATGGTTGGTTCATTCTACTCAGCGGCTTCTCCAGAAGCAGCACCTTATGTAGAAGTAGGTTCTAAAGTAAATGTTGGCGACACGTTATGTATCGTTGAAGCAATGAAAATGATGAACCAAATCGAATCTGATAAAGCAGGCACAGTAAAAGCTATCTTAGTTGAAAATGGCGAGCCAGTAGAATTCGATCAACCTTTATTCATCATTGAATAATAGCGCAACAAAAGGCCAACTCTATGTTAGATAAAGTAGTCATTGCAAACCGAGGTGAAATTGCACTTCGCGTACTGCGCGCCTGCAAAGAGCTTGGGATCAAAACTGTTGCTGTGCATTCAACGGCAGACCGTGATCTTAAGCACGTGTTACTGGCAGATGAAACAATTTGTATTGGTAAACCATCAGCGACTGAAAGTTACTTAGATATTCCGCGCATTATTGCAGCGGCAGAAGTAACAGACGCAGTTGCTATCCACCCAGGTTATGGTTTCCTTTCTGAAAATGCAGACTTTGCAGATCAAGTTGAGCAAAGTGGCTTTGTGTTTATCGGTCCTAAAGGCGACACGATTCGCTTAATGGGTGATAAAGTTTCTGCAATCGAAGCGATGCGTAAAGCAGGTGTACCTTGTGTACCTGGTTCAGATGGTCCATTAACGGCAGACAGCGAACGCAACATTCAAATCGCAAAACGTATTGGTTACCCTGTAATTATTAAAGCAGCAGGCGGCGGCGGCGGTCGTGGTATGCGTGTTGTTCGCAGCGAAAAAGAACTAATCGATTCAATCGCTCTTACTCAGCAAGAAGCAAAGCAGTTCTTCGGTAATGGTATGGTTTACATGGAAAAATTCCTTGAAAACCCACGTCATATCGAAGTTCAAGTACTTGCTGACGGTCAAGGCAATGCAGTTCACTTAGGTGAGCGTGATTGTTCAATGCAACGTCGTCACCAAAAAGTTGTTGAAGAAGCGCCAGCGCCAGGTATCACAGCTGAAATGCGTAAGTTCATCGGTGACCGTTGTACTCGTGCATGTATCGAAATTGGTTATCGTGGTGCAGGTACGTTCGAGTTCTTATACGAAAACGGCGAGTTCTATTTCATCGAAATGAATACTCGTATTCAGGTTGAGCACCCAGTAACAGAAATGGTAACTGGCGTTGACTTAATCAAAGAACAGCTAAAAATTGCAGCTGGCCAGCCATTATCATTCACACAAGAAGATGTGGTTATTCGTGGTCATGCAATTGAGTGCCGTATTAATGCTGAAGACCCAGAAACCTTTATTCCATCACCAGGTAAAATCACGCGATTCCACCCTGCTGGCGGTTTAGGTATTCGTTGGGACAGTCATATCTATGCAGATTACACCGTACCACCTCATTACGATTCAATGATTGGTAAGCTGATCTGTTACGGTGAAAACCGTGATGTAGCCATTGCTCGTTCACGCAATGCGTTAAACGAATTAGTGATTGACGGTATCAAGACCAACACACCACTACACAAGAAAATCTTGGCAGATGAGAACTTCCAAAACGGTGGTACAAACATCCACTACCTTGAGAAGAAGCTAGGTCTGTAAACAAAATTCTGTTTAAGCTAAAAAGCCGGCAACTTTGCCGGCTTTTTTTTGTCAAATTAGGCATAAGAGCGGCTCTCGCCTTACAAAAATATTCTGGTATGATTAATAAAGTAATGTGTTTTTAGTTTTTCATGAGGTAATAATGACCGACAGTGTTGGTTTTCCACTCGCTGATGAAGCGGCAACGGTTAATATGGGTAAGCAACTTGCAGCCTTAATGGAGCAAGGAGCAGTCATCTATTTACATGGTGAATTAGGTGCCGGTAAAACGACATTAACCCGTGGTATCGTGCAAGGTTTCGGTCATCAAGGTAAGGTTAAGAGTCCAACTTATACACTGGTCGAGCCTTACCAATTAACTAAAGCTGATGTCTATCACTTTGATTTATATCGCTTAGGTGATCCTGAAGAACTTGAATATATGGGTATTCGTGACTATTTTTCACCACAGGCTATTTGTGTTGTGGAATGGCCCGAAAAAGGCGGCGAATTTATTCCAACACCGGATCTTGATATCACCCTGCGCTATGAAGGCGAGGCGCGTGCTATTTTAATTAACAGCTTAACCGACCGTGGTCAGGCAATTGTTCAGCAACTTAAGAGCGCGTAAGAATAAACATATAAAAATAAAGGTGTATTAGTAAAAATGGCTCGTTGTACATTTAAACTATTAACTATATTGATGTTTTTGTTTGTGAGCCAAGTTGCGCTTGCACAAAATACGATTAATAGCGTACGTGTGTGGCCCTCACCTGACAGCACTCGTGTGGTCTTTGACTTAAACGATAAGCCTGATTTTAGCTACTTCATGTTGAAGAACCCAGCTCGTTTAGTGATTGACTTAAAAAATACAGACAAACTAGATAGCTTGCCTGCTATTCCTAAAAAGCATCAGATCGTTTCAAAACTGCGTTATTCAAAACCAAAAGATAGCAAGAGTGTGCGTTTTGTTTTTGAACTAGCTCGTGCCAGTAAACCAGTCGTGTTTGCTTTATTACCGACCGATCCATATAAACACCGTTTAGTGGTTGACCTTGTGGATAAAACGCCGAAGGCAGAACCAGTTGCTTCAACCAATACCAGTGTTAAAAAGCGTGAGCTTCATCAAGAACGCGATATCGTCATTGCGATTGACGCAGGCCATGGTGGTGAAGACCCGGGCTCAATTGGTCCGTCAGGCACGTATGAAAAAGATATCACGCTGCAAATAGCGAAGCGCCTGGAGCGAATGATAGATGCTGAAAAAGGCATGATTTCGCGCATGGTTCGCCGTAGTGACTACTTTGTCAATTTAAACACCCGTACTAGCATTGCTCGAAAGAAAAAAGCAGACTTCTTTGTGTCGATTCATGCTGACGCATTTACCAGCCCGCAGCCAAACGGTGCTTCTGTCTGGGTGCTATCACTGCGTCGCGCTAATTCTGAAATTGGTAAATGGATTGAGGATAAAGAAAAACACTCAGAGCTTTTAGGTGGTGCTGCTGGTGTGTTAAAAGATACTGCTAGCGAAAAATATTTAGCACAAGCACTGCTAGATATGTCGATGGATCACTCAATGAAAACAGGTTTTAGTGTTGCGGAAGAAGTGGTTAGCGAATTAAGAAAAGTTGCTAAAATGCATAAGAAGCGTCCACAAGCGGCGAGTCTTGCAGTATTAAAATCACCGGATATTCCGTCTATTTTGGTAGAAACAGGGTTTATTTCGAACCCGCGCGAAGAGCGAATGCTAAAAACGGCGCAGCATCAGGAGCGTTTAGCAAAAGCAATTTTCACTTCGATTAAAAATTACTATATGCAAAACCCGCCAGATGACTCGTTATTTGCTAAGTTAAAAGCGCAGTTTCCGACTAAACATAAAGTACGTCCCGGTGAGTCGTTAAGTATTTTGGCAAGCAGATACAACACCTCTGTTAGTAAGCTAAAAACGGCCAACAAGTTAAAATCGAATACCTTGTTTATTGGTCAAGAGCTTGATATTCCTCAAAGCTAGTCAATTTTCGTGTTAGGAACACTATGAGCATAGAAATACTACCCGCGCGATTGGCTAACCAAATTGCTGCGGGTGAGGTGGTTGAACGCCCCGCATCTGTTGTTAAAGAGCTAGTCGAAAACAGTTTAGATGCCGGCGCAACGCGCATTCAAATCGATATTGAGCGCGGTGGTCATAAGCTGATTCGCATTCGCGATAATGGTTCGGGCATTAATAAAGATGAGCTGACATTAGCTTTGTCGCGCCATGCTACAAGTAAACTTAAGTCACTTGATGATTTAGAGAACATCTGTTCACTGGGTTTTCGTGGTGAAGCACTCGCTTCTATTAGCTCAGTATCACGGCTAACTTTGAGTTCAAAACCAAAACAACAAGAAGCCGCATGGCAAGCGTTTGCTGAAGGACGCGATATGGCGGTGCAAATCAAGCCAACTGCACATCCCGATGGCACCACCATTGAGGTAAAAGACTTATTTTTTAATACCCCTGCGCGGCGAAAGTTTCTTCGCACCGAGAAAACTGAGTTTTCACATATCGATGAGCTAATAAAGCGTATCGCGTTGAGTCGCTTTGATGTATCTATTACTCTTACACACAACGGCAAAGTTGTGCGTCAATACCGTGCAAAGCCAAACCCTGAGCACGCAATAACACGTGTAGCGCAAGTTGCTGGTAAGGCGTTCAGTGAGCAGGGTTTGCATATTCAATCAGGTGAAGCAGGCTTGATGCTACGAGGCTGGGTATTACCAGTGGGTTCAGCAAATAGCACTCAATATACCTATGTCAATAATCGCATGATGCGCGATAAACTCATTTTGCATGCGATTCGCCAAGCTTTTGAAGAAGTTGCTGGATCAGAAGAGCTTCCAGGATTTGTAATTTATATTGATATTGATCCACGCCAGGTCGATGTTAATGTGCACCCGGCTAAACATGAAGTACGGTTTCATCAAGGTCGCTTAGTACATGATTTTATTCTGCAGGCAATAAAACAAGTTGTAGTGCCGCTTCAGCATGAAGCCGGTTTTACCGAACATAATGAAACTGCTTTTCAACATGCTTCGTTTGATGAGACAAACCTAAGCAGCACGCAGCCAAGTTTGAATCAATCAGTGCCAGCAGAGCAGTATGATTACCCCAAATCTGAATTACAACCGACACGTTTAACAAGTTATTCTGGTACAACAGGTCGTTCTGGAGGTGGTTTTGGTAGCGACAGCCAAGGGCGCAGTAAAACATCGCATCAAGATGTGAATGCTTTTTATCAAGGGATCAGTGAGCAACATGCCGCGCATTTTGACCAAGTACGCCCTGAACCAAGCATTGCAGCACCGGTTGCTGAGCAAGCTAAGCTTGCCAAACTCATTCACGTACGAGAAGGTGAATGCGTATTTAGTGAAGATAACCAGCTATTTGCTGCGCACTTTAAGTATGCTTTAGCACTCGACTGGCAAGTGCAAGTAGAACAAGCTGGCAGCCTTGATGGCAAAGCTTTGTTGTTGCCTGTGCGAGTGAATGCAAGTGCTGATGACATTAGCGCCTTAAATGCTCAGCAGTCGTGGTTTACCTTACTCGGTTTTGATTTGGTTATTGAAAAGCAATTTGTGATGGTTAAAAGGCTCCCGCCTTGTGTGTATTTACTTGATGTGAGTCATGCTATTGAGTGCCTGATTAGCGGCTGCAAATCATCGCTAAGTTCACTGGATAAATGGCTAGAATGGTTAACACAGCAAATTCCAAAACGCTATTACGCAAGTCAAGCCTTTATGGAGCAAGTGACTCGGTTAGAAAATAATCCACAAACTATGCAACGTTTACGTCAAAAAGCAGTTAAAATAGATCTATCTCAGTTTTTAAACTAAGCAAGGTATTTAGGCTTGAATAACTTACCCGTCATTTTTTTAATGGGACCAACCGCTGCAGGGAAAACAGACTTAGCAATTTCGCTGTGTGAGCATTTAAACACAGAAGTAATCAGTGTTGATTCAGCATTAGTCTATAAAGATATGGATATCGGCACTGCAAAACCAAATGCAGAAGAGCTAGCTCGTGCGCCGCATCATTTGATCGATATTATTGACCCAGCAGATAGTTATTCAGTAGCAGATTTTCGCCGTGATGCCATTGAAAAGATTGATCTATTTCATAAGCAAGGTAAAGTACCTGTATTGGTTGGCGGTACAATGATGTATTTTAAGTCGCTTATTGATGGCTTATCACCGCTACCAGAGGCATCACCTGAAGTACGTGCCGAGCTTGAAAAAGAAGCAAAGCAGTTAGGCTGGCCACATTTGCATAAAGAGCTTGTGAAAATTGATCCTGATGCAGCACAAAAAATAAGCGAAAATGATTCGCAACGAATTAATCGCGCATTGGAAGTGTATCGTATAACAGGGAAAACAATGACTGAGCTGCAAAAACAAAAACAGCCTGAGCTTCCTTATACTTTCCATCAATTTGCCATTGCGCCTGATGATCGCAGTGAATTACATCAGCGAATTGAGAAAAGGTTCAAAATAATGCTCGATCAGGGGTTTGAAAATGAAGTTTCATCCCTATATAAACGTAAGGATTTACACCCTGACCTGCCTTCGATTCGTTGTGTGGGTTATAGACAAATGTGGGATTACATTGCTGGCGAAATTGACTATGATGAAATGGTCTTTCGCGGTATTGCAGCCACACGGCAGTTAGCCAAGAGACAACTGACTTGGTTAAGAGGTTGGCCTGATGTAACTTGGTTGACTTCGGGTGATGAAGAAAACTTGCAACGTGTAGTAAGTTCGCTAAGCTAGTAGTAGCTGAAAGTTTTTTAGCTTTGTTAAATTAGTTCAGCTACTTAATTATAATAACACCTAGAACGAAGGAAAATAACATGGCAAAAGGCCAGTCGTTACAAGACCCATTTTTAAATGCGTTACGTCGTGAGCGCATTCCAGTATCAATCTTTTTGGTTAATGGCATTAAATTGCAGGGTAAAATCCAGTCATTTGACCAATTTGTTATTTTACTTGAAAACACCGTTAATCAAATGGTGTATAAACACGCTATTTCAACTGTTGTTCCAGCGCGTTCTGTTAACTTCCAAGGTGTTCAAGGAAGTGATGATTCAGAAGAGCAAGAACCTGGAAATTTTTAAACTTAGGAGCGTAATGCTTGTTTGACCGTTATGAAGCCGGCGAACAGGCAGTTTTAGTTCATATCGACTTACCTAAAGAGGGGGATCGTGAAGATCTCCACGAATTAGAGTTGTTGGTATCTTCTGCTGGTGTTAGTAGTTT
The DNA here is from genome assembly GCA_013391845.1 of Pseudoalteromonas shioyasakiensis. Taxonomy (NCBI): domain Bacteria; kingdom Pseudomonadati; phylum Pseudomonadota; class Gammaproteobacteria; order Alteromonadales; family Pseudoalteromonadaceae; genus Pseudoalteromonas; species Pseudoalteromonas shioyasakiensis. The sequence goes on along the minus strand of CP058414.1, from coordinate 179,991 downwards.
GGCGATTGTGCAAGGCAGTCGTCAAGCACCACATCCGAAACTTTTCGTCGGGACCGGAAAAGCAGAAGAAATCGCTGAAACTGTCAAAATCCACAATGCAGATGTCATCATTTTCAACCATCAACTTAGCCCGTCACAGGAGCGCAACTTAGAACGCGTTTGCCAGTGTCGTGTTCTTGATCGTACGAGTTTGATCCTAGATATTTTTGCGCAGCGAGCGCGTACTCACGAAGGTAAACTTCAGGTTGAGTTAGCTCAGTTACGCCATATTTCTACTCGATTGATCCGTGGTTGGACCCACCTTGAAAGACAAAAAGGGGGGATAGGTTTACGTGGTCCGGGTGAAACCCAGCTCGAAACCGATAGACGATTATTGCGCGCAAGAATTAAAAATATTCGTGCCCGTTTAGATAAAGTCGCTGTTCAACGTGAGCAGGGTAGGCGTGCACGAACGCGAAATGAAATTCCAACGGTTTCACTAGTTGGTTATACCAATGCTGGTAAATCAACGTTATTTAACCGCATTACAGATTCTGATGTGTATGCAGCCGACCAGTTATTCGCAACCCTAGATCCAACCTTACGTAAGTTGGATATTGGTGATATAGGTCCGGTTATTTTAGCTGATACGGTAGGTTTTATACGTCACTTACCGCATGACCTTGTTGCAGCGTTTAAAGCAACCTTAACAGAAACCCGTGAAGCTGATTTGCAGCTACATGTTATTGATGTGGCAGACCCTCGTCGAAAAGAAAATATTGAGCAAGTACAGTCTGTTTTAAAAGAAATTGAAGCAGATGAAGTGCCTCAGTTATTGGTTTATAACAAAATAGATGCACTAGATGACGTTGCGCCACGTATAGATAGAAACGATGAAGGTCAACCGGTACGAGTTTGGTTATCTGCGCGAACAGGCGTAGGCTGTGAGCTACTGTCTGAGGCAATTAATGAGTTACTTGCCAAGAAGATGTTTGCTGATGAACTAAAATTAGCACCACAATATGGTCGTATTCGTGCAGCATTATTTAACTTAAACGCAGTTCATCAAGAGAGTTTCGATGAACAAGGAAACTGGTTACTATCGGTACGCTTACCAATGGCAGACTGGAATCGCTTGAAAAAAGAGATGGGACAAGAGCTCGACTCTTTCGTAGTGACTAATTAAAAATCACCGGCATTTGTCTTTTTTAGTATGAGAAACGCTGTAGATTTGATAGATTTAACCTAATTCATTTAGATAACAATGGAGTATAGCTATGGCCTGGAATGAACCGGGTAATAATGGCAATGATAAAGATCCGTGGAATAATAAAGGCGGAAAAGATCAAGGCCCACCTGATTTAGACGAGGTAATGCGTAAGTTCGGCAACAAGTTTGGCGGTTTATTTGGTGGTAATAAACCAGGTAAAAGCGGCGGCGGACTTGGCGGCGCAGGCATTTCTTTCATCCTCATTATTGCCATCATCGTATGGGCATTAAGTGGTATTTACACGGTAAAAGAAGCTGAGCGCGGTATTGTTTTACAGTTTGGACAATATGACCGTATTGCAGAGCCTGGCTTACGTTGGAAAATGACTTTCATTGAACGTGTGATTCCGGTTGATATAGAAGCGGTTCGCTCTCTATCTGCAAAAGGCTTCATGCTAACCGAAGACGAAAACGTGGTTAATGTAGAGTTTGAAGTACAGTACCGTGTTATCGATCCACACCTTTACAAGTTCAGTGTTACTGATGCTGACCACAGCTTACAACAAGCGCTTGATAGTGCACTACGTTATGTTATTGGCCATGTAAAAATGGACCAAGTGTTAACGACTGGTCGTGAGTTAGTGCGTCAACAAACGTGGGATGAGCTTAACAAAATCATCGAGCCTTACAATCTAGGTATTATTGTGAGCGATGTGAACTTTAAAGATTCACGTCCGCCGGGTGAAGTAAAAGATGCCTTTGATGACGCTATCGCTGCACAAGAAGATGAAGAGCGTTTCATCCGTGAAGCCGAAGCGTACGCTCGTGAAATTGAACCTCGTGCTCGTGGTCAAGTAACACGTATGACACAAGAAGCCGAAGCATACCGTGAACGTATTACACTTGAAGCACAAGGTGAAGTGGCTCGATTTGAAAAGCTATTACCAGAGTATCAAGCGGCAAAAGAAGTTACACGTAATCGCTTATATATTGATGCAATGGAAGAAGTGCTAAGTAACAGCTCTAAAGTGTTAGTTGATGTGAAAGGTGGTAACAATATGCTGTATTTACCACTTGATAAAATCATGGAAAAGCAAGGTACAGCGACACGTGTTGCATTACCAAGCTCAAGTGATATTAAAGATCTTCGCAACAAAATAAACACTTCACGTAACAGTACGGTAAATTCAAGTAATGACCGTTTCGCAACTGACCGTTTCAATGAGGGGAGATAAGCAAGATGAAAAATTTTAGTTTAGTAATACTTGCCCTTGCAGTTGTGCTGTCTTTCTCTTCGATTTTTGTTGTACAAGAAGGCGAGAAGGCAATCGTTCTGTTATTCAGCAAAGTTGAAAAAGATAGTAATGACAACGCGGTGGTATATGGTCCAGGATTACACTTAAAAGTGCCTTTCTTTAGCCAAGTACGTCGTTTAGATGCACGTATTCAAACGCTAGATGGTGCACCAGATCGCTTTGTAACAAGTGAGAAAAAAGATTTAATCGTTGATTCATATGTAAAATGGCGAATTAATGACTTTAGTGCTTTTTATCTTCGTGCTCGTGGTGATAAGCAATATGCAGAAACACTACTAAAGCAAAAAGTGAATAATGGCCTGCGTACTAACTTTGGTTCTCGTACTATCAGAGAAATTGTCTCAGGTGAGCGTAGTGAACTGATGGAAGAAGCATTAGTACAAGCTTCTGAAAGTGCACAAGAGCTAGGCATTGAAGTACTTGATGTGCGTGTAAAGCAAATTAACTTACCGCAAGAAGTGAGTAGCTCAATCTTCCAACGTATGCGAGCTGAGCGTACTGCGGTAGCTAAAGAGCACCGTTCTGAAGGTCAAGAAAAAGCTGAAACGATTCGTGCCGAAGTGGACCGTCGAGTCACAGTTATGCTTGCAGATGCTGAGCGTAATGCGCGTACTGTTCGTGGTCAAGGTGATGCAGATGCCGCTGCTATTTACGCGAATGCCTATAGCAAAGATGCAGAATTCTTTGGTTTTGTGCGTAGCCTAGAAGCGTATAAGAAGACTTTCAAAGATAAACAAGACGTGATGGTGCTTTCACCAGATAGCGACTTCTTTAATTATATGAAAGGTACAAAAGCACAGTAATTAAAATTTGTGTGATGAAAAGCCCTGCATTTTGTAGGGCTTTTTTGTTTCTGTGAATGATTAATTTTCATCCTCAACTTTTTTATAAACCTCTGTTCTGCCTGTAGTTGTTGAATTATTAAAGAAGGTAAAAATTCAGGCGCAGAAAAAATAAGCTAAACGGGGTGATCTTTCACCTCGTTTTCTGATAAAATCTCGTCCTAATTTTTTCTAAGTGAATTTGCAATGGGTAAAAACGTTGTTGTACTAGGCACCCAATGGGGTGACGAAGGTAAGGGTAAGGTAGTTGACCTCCTTACAGACAAAGCATCTTTAGTAGTTCGTTATCAAGGTGGTCATAACGCAGGCCATACTCTGGTAATCAACGGTGAAAAGACGGTTTTACACCTTATTCCATCGGGTGTATTACGTGACAATGTTAAGTGTGTGATCGGTAATGGTGTTGTTTTATCACCAGAAGCATTAATGAAAGAAATCGGCATGCTAGAAGAGCGTGGCGTACCAGTACGTGAGCGCTTATTAATCAGCGAAGCATGCCCATTAATTTTACCTTTCCACATTGCATTAGATTTAGCCCGTGAAAAAGCACGTGGCGATAAGCCAATTGGTACTACAGGTCGTGGTATCGGTCCAGCTTATGAAGATAAAGTAGCACGTCGTGGTTTACGTGTAGGTGACCTATTCAACCCTGAACAGTTTGCTAGCAAGCTTAAAGAAGTATTGGAATACCATAACTTCACATTAGAGCATTACTACAAAGCTGAACCAGTTGACTTCCAAAAGACATTTGACGATGCAATGGCTATCGCAGATATCTTAAAAGCAATGGTTGTTGATGTTACTGAGCTTCTTGATCAAACTCGTTTAGCTGGTGATAACATCTTATTTGAAGGTGCACAAGGTACATTACTTGATATCGACCATGGTACATACCCGTACGTAACATCATCAAATACGACTGCTGGTGGTGTAGCAACTGGTGCTGGTTTTGGTCCACTACACCTTGATTACGTATTAGGTATTATCAAAGCATACACGACACGTGTAGGTTCAGGTCCTTTCCCTACAGAGCTTTATGACGGTCTTGATAAACAAGATCCAGTTGGTAAGCACTTAGGTGATAAAGGCCATGAGTTCGGTGCAACGACAGGTCGTTTACGCCGTACAGGTTGGTTAGATGCAGTAGCAATGCGCCGTGCAGTTCAAATCAACAGCATCTCAGGCTTCTGTTTAACTAAACTAGATGTATTAGACGGTTTAGAAACATTAAAAATCTGTACTGGTTACCAGTTAGAAGATGGCACTGTAACGAACGTTACACCATTAGCTGCTGAAGGTTACGAGAAAGTAACGCCAGTATACGAAGAAATGCCTGGCTGGTCTGAAAACACAGTAGGTGTAACGTCAGTTGATCAATTACCACAAGCGGCACTTGATTACATTAAACGTATTGAAGAAATCACTGGTGTTCCAGTTGATATTATCTCTACAGGTCCTGACCGTGTAGAGACGATGGTATTACGCAACCCGTTTGCATAATTGCCATAGTGACTAAAAAAGCTGCTTCGGCAGCTTTTTTTGTGCCTAAAATTCACTCTGGAATGATAATTGTATATTATTTGCTAAGACCGATTTTTTTTAAGTGATTTTGATGCGTGTTTTATTGCCTTTAACATTACTCTTTTCCAGCCTGAGCATGGCTGAAGAGCCCATTGCAGCAGTACCTCTGTACTCAGAGAGCGAGTTAATTGGCTTGATCAATAAAAATGCACACCTAGCACGTGTAAAGGCAGATGATTGCCAGTTAGTACAAGATATCGAAGCACGAGCCAATAAAATGGCACTACCATCGTATCAGTTCTTGTATGGTGATATGTTAGCTTATGCGGTGTGTGTAGACCGCAATGTAGAATTAGGGGTTTATTATATGCGTCAGGCCGCTCAACAAGGGCTAAGCGCTGCATTAGAGCAACTTGGCCGCTACTATGATACAGGACGGCTCGTACAGCAAGATAAAGCCATGGCGGTAACCTATCTGCGTGAAGCGTCTGCGCAAGGCAACTTAAAAGCGCAAATGCGTTTAGTAAATCTGTTTAACCAAGGTTATGGCAGTCCACGTGATTATGAAGATGCCTACCGTTGGTTATTTCATTCAATGGTTGCTGATAAAGCTACTCACAAAAAAATCGAAAACTTACTAGCGAAGCTTGCCGAAAAGATGCCAGATAGCGTCGTTGAGCGTGCGCGTTTACCTATGTAGAAACATACAAATAAAAAGGCCAACTGATGCTGGCCTCTTGTTATACCAATCCGCAATAATACTTAATCATTTTGAGGGATTAAACCTGTCGCTACCTGCGTTAAAAATTTCTCATTTAGAACAACTAAATAACGAAATTTTTGCCTTGTTATCAACAAGGTTTTCTTGCCTCAAAATAGACTATTTAATTAAGCGAATTGGTATTATTTCTCTTCTTTACTTTCTTTTGGTTTGCCGTTGTTTGGGTCTTTTAACACCGACAACTTAGGTGGTTGTAGCGCAACGATACGCTCACCTACTTGTGGTGTCTTTTCCATACTTGTCGTAAATGGGCGAATTTTAATTGGTGAATCGTCATCATCATTTTTTTCACCACTTAAAATGAACAGTGGTATTGCTTCGCTATTGATCTCTTTGTATTGCTCCCAACTAAATTCCTCAGAAATGCGAGTTGCACTGACTTTGCCGCCTTTGGCTATTAAGCTACTTAAGCGAGCGTACGCACCATTGTCTCCAAACAAAATCTGACGTGATAAGAACGTCGCACTGTCTTTGTTTGCTTTAGCATGGTTAGTTGAAGAGCGCAGTGAAAACACGTCTTTTTCGTCGAGTAAATGCGAGAAATATTGCACGCCCAATGCGTTGTGATGACGGTTAGGCGATAGCGCTAATACGCTACGAATCGTCGTTAATGGTAAATAACGCTCTGCATGTTCTGATTGCGGGTTACCATAGTAACAAGGTAAGCCGTCCATGCGCGCCATTTTACAGTTTTCCCATGCAGGATCAGACAAGTGCACCGGAATGTTTTGATCTTTTAAGCCACAAGCAATAGCACGTGCTACATGGTTTGCACCAATAATTAATATGGTATTTGGAGCAGGCTGGCGTACTTTTAATAGTTTAGCTAATGGCGTTGCTGTCAGGCTTTGTAGTACCACTGTTACTATGATCACAGTGAATATGAGTGGCACTATTTTTTCGGCGTCGGCAATGCCTGCTTCTACCATACTCAAAGCGAATACAGAGCCTACCGCTGCTGCAACAATGCCTCGTGGCGCAATCCACGATAGCACTAAGCGAGACTTTAGCGGTAAATCGGTTTTAAAGGTTGATATTGCAATACATGCTGGACGTGCCACGAAGAGCACGATAGCTAAGAAAATAAATACATCGCTATGTAGCATCATTAAATCAGATAACTGTAGGCGGGCTGCAAGTAAGATGAATAGCGATGAAATTAAGATCATCGAAAGGTCTTCTTTAAACTCAAGTACTGAGTCAATTTCGAGCTCATCTTGATTAGCAAGCCAAATACCAAATACGGTTACAGCCAATAGACCAGATTCATGACTTAAGTGGTTAGACACAGTAAAACTAATTAAGACTAAAGCTAAAATACCAAATTTATGTAATTCGAAAGGGAGCCATTCGCGGCGTATCAGTAATGTAGTAAGCCAACCTGCAACCACACCAATTGTTAAACCCACCCCTAAAGTTTTAAATAGGGCGATAATGGTATGGCTTAGTACTTCGCCTTGACCTACAAGCATTACAGCTTCGAATACGAGTACAGCGAATAATGCGCCAATTGGGTCTATTACTATGCCTTCCCAGCGTAAAATACGATCGATATCTTGGGTAGGTCTCATAGAGTTTAACAGCGGTGCGATAACCGTAGGACCAGTAACGACAAGAACTGCACCAAGTACAGCGGCAACCCGCCAATTCAGCTCTAAAATCCAATAAGCACTTAGGCTTACCACCAAGCATGTTGTGATCATCCCGATGGAGCAGAGGTTGCGAACAACCTTGCCGATACCTTTGAGCTCTCTAAAGTGCAGGGTAAGTGAACCCTCGAATAAGATCACCGCTACGCTTAAAGAAACCACAGGAAATAATAAATCCCCTAACAGTGCGTCAGGTTCAAGCACACCACTAAATGGTCCAAGTATTAAACCTGTTAGTAGTAAAAATAAAATAGCCGGTACACGAAACGCCCATGCTACCCACTGTGCTAATACAGAGCACAAGGCGATCCCTGCTATATAAATTGCTGACATAGAATGAATTATCCTTTAGTTACTACTATTTAAAAAATACCAACACCTTAGATAATCGTGTTTGAAGACGATAAACAGCCGCTGAACTTTTAAAAAATACTTATCTATTAAAGCCTACTCACCGTCATGGATACAAGCAAACTTGTTGCTTCAAATACGATTTTAGTCGTTATTACTACTTTTTGGACTATTTTGAAAACAAAAATCTGATTTGTTAATGAAAAATCATCAGATCGAAGATGTTGCGTCCTAAGTTACTGTTAAAAAATGTCTATTTTTACCATTTATGGTAAGTATAAAAGCCATGATTACTTTTTACACTTGATCTTTGACCCTGATTTCCCGTATTATATTTCGTGTTCAAACAATTTGATATCTAAATATTTATAAGCGTTGTCTTATACTTTCAGAGTTCTACCTCTAAATAATCAATTGTTTGTAACAGTTTTAGTGTTTTATACACTTTGTTTTCTAATTAAATAGAAATGAGCTTGTTAGTGTTCAGTGTGTATTTATTACGTGTTGAATAGAATTAAAGTTCATTATCTGGTCAATGTTTAGCTCCCATCGTGGCAGCTAAATCTCGGTCATACAATCTACACCCTATCTGTTGGTGTACCAGATTGTATAGGCTCTATGTATGTTGTTATTGATAAAAGCCGCACACAGCTTTTTACAGCGATACATAAACAACACTTATCTTTTTTTATCAACTTATGGTTTATAACCGTTTGGTCTACTGACTGAATAAAAGTTGTGCTATATCTAATCGCAGTATTTGCGTGGCGTAGTCGTGTGCATAGATAAGTCGTTTGGCAAAGTGATAATAGTCAGTGCGTTTAGTTGTGCTAAACGCGAGTCTTTTAATCAGTGGCAAATTGGCACTGAACAGATAGTAAAATGGAAAGTTGAACAGTTATGCAAAAGTTAAATTGGCGACGTATAGTACTAAAAGTAGGTAGCGCATTAATCGCACCCGAACAAGACGGGTGTCGCTCACGTTATTTACTGACCATTGCACAGTTCATCGTTCGCTGTCGAGCGCAAGGTATCGAAGTGATTTTAGTATCATCAGGTTCGGTAGCTGCTGGTTCGCATTTATTCCCAGAACAAGAAAAACGTTCAGTGACGATGAAAAAAGCAATGGCTGCTGCCGGTCAAACAGAAATGATGGCAATGTGGGATCGATTTTTTGATTTTCCTTCGGCACAGATTTTATTAACCCACGGTGACTTACGTGACCGTGAGCGTTACACCAGTATTCGTGAAACAGTTTTCACCTTACTTGAACATGGTGTATTACCTATCATTAATGAGAATGACACGGTAACGACCGATGATTTAAAAGTTGGCGACAATGATAACCTGTCGGCAATGGTCGCCGCAGCTGCGGATGCAGATGCATTGATGATTTTTTCGGATGTTGATGGTCTTTATGACAAAAATCCGAATTTACATGAAGATGCTGTGTTGCTTCCTAAAATTGAAAATATTGATGAATCAATTTATGCCATGGCCGGTTGTGCAACCAGTGCCGTTGGTACAGGTGGTATGAAAACGAAAATCGAAGCGGCTGAAAAAGCCACTTCACATGGTATTACAACTTTTATCTTAAATGGTTTTAAAGAAGAGACGTTTAATCGACTACTAGCGGGTGACAACCCAGGTACTATCTTCACACCATATGAAAAACCAATGCAAGAGGCTGTGCATTGGATGACTCACACAGCGAATGAGCAAGGTGAGGTTGTAGTTGAAGGTTCATTTGATGAATCATTAAAAGATGAAGACGGCTGTATTCGTAGCGACGAGATCGTTGCGGTGCACGGAGAATTTGGCGTAGGCGATACTATACTAGTTCGTAGTGATGATGGTACGCGTCTAGCAAAAGCAACAGCGAATTACAGTAGCTGTTTATTGAATTTTATTGCTGACAACGAGCAAAGTGAATTTAGCGAAAAAATGCAAGATTCAATCGGCCCAGTTGTTTCAGAGAAAGATATCGCATTATTGGAGAAGTCATGAGTTTAATTACGGATATTTCGAGTCAAGCTGCCAAAGCTGCAACCCAGTTAGCTTTACTTGATACTGCTACTAAGAATCAAGTTTTAGCTGAGATGGCACAGGCATTACGTGAAAGCAAAGCCTTTATCATCAAAGAAAACGAAAGCGATTTAGCGGCAGCACGTGATAATAACCTTGCTGCATCTATGATTGACCGATTAACGCTTAACGATGAGCGTATTGAAGCGATGGCTGAAGGTATTGAAGTCATTGTTAGTCTTGATGATCCTGTGGGTCAATTACGCGAAATTTCAGAGCGCCCGAATGGTATCAAGATCAGCAAGATGCGCGTACCACTTGGTGTTGTGTGCATGATTTATGAAGCACGTCCAAATGTGACGGCTGATGCTGGTGCATTATGCTTTAAATCAGGTAATGGTGTTATTTTACGTGGTGGTAAAGAGGCACTACGTAGTTCACAAGCGATCGCTAGTGTGATGCACAAAGTACTTGAGAAGCATGGTTTACCAGCAGCGTTGATTTCAGTGATCCCAGATCCAGACCGTGGTCTACTAATGGAACTGATGCAACAACGTGACACTATTGATTTAATCATCCCGCGTGGTGGTGAGGGTTTAATTAATTTTGTAACAGAAAACAGTACCATTCCAGTAATTCAGCACTTTAAAGGTGTTTGTCACCTTTATGTCGATAAAGACGCTGATCTGAATGTCGCTATCAACTTATTATTAAATGGTAAAACTCAGCGTACCGGTGTGTGCAATGCCCTAGAAGGTTTAGTGGTACACCAAGATATTGCAGATGAGTTTTTAAATCTATGTGCAGTGGTACTTCGTCAAGAAGGCGTAAAAGTAAACGCAGATGCTAAAGCTGCTGAATACTTTGATAATGCTACTGTGCTTGCTGATGATGAATTTGGTGAAGAGTATTTAGATTTAGAAATCGCAATCAAAGTTGTGCCTGATTTTGCTGGTGCAATTGATCATATTGCTAAGTTTGGTTCAAACCACACTGAAGTGATTTGTACTAAAGACCAAGCTGCGGCTGAGCTATTCCAACGCAGCGTTGATGCCTCTGTTGTGATGGTTAATGCGTCATCGCGTTTTTCTGATGGTTCACAGCTAGGTCTAGGTGCTGAGATTGGTATTGCGACAACTAAGCTACATGCTTACGGTCCAATGGGTCTTGAGTCACTTACGACTGAAAAATACTTAGTGAATGGCGAAGGTCAAATTCGTGAGTAACCGATAACAAGTGATCATTTTAAAAGCCGGGCTCTGCTCGGTTTTTTTATGTCTAAAACAAGTTTACTTTAATAAAGTAAAACGTATAAACGACTAGAAATATAAAAATTGGTTAGATAACTTAGTTTTGATTATTAAATTCGGCAGGTTGCCTAAAGAAAGGTAGGAAAGTGGTGGAGCTAAGCAGGATCGAACTGCTGACCTCCTGCGTGCAAGGCAGGCGCTCTCCCAGCTGAGCTATAGCCCCACATTCCTAAAATACAGGATGCTTAAGTCTTGCGTCTCAAGCGGGGTGAACTTTAAATATTTTTACATATTTGGTCAAGTATTTTTTTTAAAATGTTCGAATTTTTACTCTATTGTTTTATTTTTGGTAGACTAAAGCGCATTCACTGTACAAGGCTTATCCAATAATGAAAAAAATAGCATGGCTTTTGGTTGTTTTACTTACCGGTTGCGCAAGCCAAGGAGAAGCACCTCCATTTGAAATTAATAATAAGCAGTTTTATGAAAAAAATGACGACCAAGGCAATAAAATTTTTGCCTATGTGGTGTCAGTTAAAGCACAAGGAAGACAGCCAATTAACCTTGATAAGCCAATGACACGCAGGCAGTTTAAAGACTTTGCCGAGCAAGAAGTATTTGAAGAATCGAGCAACTTAAAACTTATGCTCGAAGATCAAGCGGTCGAATTATTAAATAAAGAACTTAAAGAACGGAAGTACTGCGACGATAAACACGTTATTGACGAAGTATTATGGCGTGATTTAAGTGTGCAATTACGAGGACGTTGTTTGTAAATGTATGCAGATAAAAATAAGTTAGCTGCTACGCTAGCTCAATTAGATATTAACTATGATGTGATTGAGCATCCACCGTTACATGGTAGTTTAGATGCCGATAAATTTATGCTCGATAGACCGGGCACACGATTAAAAAACCTGTTTTTACGAGATAACGAAGGCAAGCGGCATTTTTTAGTGATCACTGCCCATGACAAGCAGCTTGACTTAAAAGCCATTGCTCAGCAGCAAGGGTTATCTCGTTTAGGATTTGCATCTGATGAGCGGTTAGCGCGTTATCTGAAAGTGCCACCGGGCTGTGTTTCTATGCTGGCACTTTTAAACGACAAACAACATAATGTTACCCTTTGGCTAGACCAAGAAATTTGGTTCAACGAGCTTTTTCATTGTCACCCTTTTGAAAATACCGCGACATGGTTGATGAAAAAAGATGACTTAGAGCTATTTTTTGCAAGTACCGGGCATCAGCCTCGTATCGTATTTCTTCCAGCCAAATAAACTAAGCTTAAACCCACTAAGCAAACTAAAAGTAGCACGGTCATAAAGGCAACTTGGCCGTGTTGCTGATATACCAGTCCAGGCAATAACGAACCGAGTGCGCCACCGCTGTAATAAAACGATACATAACCCCCATTGGTGACACTTGCAGGTGCACTGCTGATTTTATTTACTAATGGCGCCGCACTTGAGTGGATCACGAACATTGCGCCACAAAAGCCGGTAAAAGCAATAACAAAAAGTATTAACTGCTGACTCATCAGTAGCACCATGGTCAGACTGTAGAATACAAATACCCAAGTTAATAAACGCCAAGGTGTTGATGACTTTCGTAACAGCCAAGGTGTAGCTATGGATGCGAGTGCACCAAGCAAGTAACCGCTGTAAACCAGCCCGATGTCTCGGGTATTAGTGATAGCAAAACTGTCTTGTAGGATGAAAGGTAAATAATTCAATAGCGCTGCAAAGCAAAAGAACATACAAAAAATCGCTCCATATAGCTTTAATACCTGCGGATCTTTTAATTGTTTTAGATACAACAGAGGCGATTTGGCTGCATGAATGCTCGCACCTTTGCTTGATTTTGGAATGGTGATTGCAAACAGTACTAACCCTAACGCAATCACATAATAAAAGCTTTGCCAGCTCAAAAAGTCAGTAAATAAGGCCGCGAGTATACGTCCAAAGTAACCGCCGACGATGGTGCTGCCAATGTATAGGGTCATATTACGCTGTAATTGGTCGGCCTGATAAGTTACACCAATATAACTGGTCATGGCTGTGAGAGCCGCTGGGAGAGTGAGCCCTTGAATAAAGCGAACCAGTAATAGCAATTCAAAACTAGGTGCTAAGGTAAAAGCGACACAGCTTATTGCTAGCACAAACATAGCAATCTTTAAAATTGTTAACGGATTTCGTTTTGCTAAAAATAAGCCATACACTAAAGGGGCGATAGCCAATGGCAGCATGGTCGCTGTCATTAAGCTACCTGCAGTGGCTGGCAATACAGAAAAATAGTTGGCAAATAATCCAAGCAAGGGTTGTGGGGCGTATAAAACAAAGAAAATAAATACAGAGCAAAGTAACAAATGTCGCAGCTGCATTTTAAGCTCCCGAGAGGAAAAGCCCTAGCTTATCGGGTACAGGGTTTTTTACAAGTTCAAAGGCGACTAAAATTATAAATCTTGCGTTAAATCAATATGTCATGATTTCATCGCGTGTTAATCTCACTGCAATATACTCGATTGCTGTGAATCAAGTGGGCTCAGTACTGTTATTTGTTGGCAGAGCTGATTAAAATAACCCTAATACGCATTAATAAATTGGAATTTCGTCATGGGTTCATTACAAGATCAATTACTTAAGGCTGGCCTTACTACGTCACACAAAGCTAAAGTAGCCAAAACAGAGAAGCGCAAGCAGCAAAAGAAGAAAAAGAAAGGCGCAACGAGTAATCCTAGCGATCTACAAAAACATATAGAGCAAACTAAGCTAGAGCAACAGAAAAAAGCTGATGAGCTTAATCAAGCGCGTTTAGAAGAGCAGAAACAACGTGAGCAAGTGGCTCGCGTTAAGCAGATTTTAGAGCATCACAATCAAGAAGAGATCCGTGGAGATCGTACATTTAACTTCACTTATCAAAATAAAGTGAAAGAGCTCGAAGTAAACGAAAAAACACAGAAGGCCCTAGCTGGTGGCCGTTTAGCAATTTGTGTTTTAGAAGGCCAATTTTTTGTACTGGAAGACGAACCAGCACGAAAAGTCGCTGAAGTCAGCGAAGATTATATAGTGTTCCATGTTGAGCCTGAAGATAAGCAAAAGGATGAAGATGATCCGTATGCTGATTTTGAAGTGCCTGATGATTTAATTTGGTAGTTATTGTTTCGATTGCCATTACAATTTTCGGGTGCAATATTGTTAAATCATGGTCTACACTAAAGAAAATGTTTAATAACCCGTCAAAAAAGAGAAGATACAAATGAGCAAGATCACGAAAATTTTATGTGGGGCTGGCATTGCAATGGCTGCAAGCCTATCTTTTAATACTATGGCTGCCGATGGTGCAACACTTTACACAGCTAAGCTTTGTCAAACTTGTCATGGTGCAGAAGGTAAAGCACCTATCATGCCTCAGTACCCTAAGTTAAACGGTCAAAATAAAGAGTACTTACTAGCCCAAATGAAAGATATCAAATCAGGTGCGCGTAGTAACGGTATGACTGCTGCAATGAAAGCGATGGTTGCAAATGTATCTGAAGAAGAAATGTCTGCAATTGCTGATTACTTATCGCAAGTAAAATAAGCGCTAATTGAGTGAAAAAGGCCACATCAATTGATGTGGCCTTTTTGTATCAACTATTGATCATCCATTAATAGTAATTTAGACTTCTATACATCTATTTGTGCAGTGTCACATATACAAGGTTTTCCATGTTTGACTTACCAAAACTCGATTTAAAAAATAAAGTATCTGAACAAGAATGGCAGCTACGTGTTGATCTAGCTGCATGCTACCGTTTAGTTGATCATTTTCGATGGGGTGATTTGATTTACACCCACCTATCGGCGCGTTTACCAGGCACAGATCACTATTTAGTTAATGCATTTGGTTTAAGTTTTGACGAAGTGACTGCATCAAATCTTGTGAAGGTAGATTTAGCTGGCAATATTCTTGATGACACGCCGTTTAAAATTAATCCGGCAGGTTTTACCATTCACAGTGCTATTCATGAAGTACGTGATGACGCTCACTGTGTAATTCATTTACATACAAAAGAGACCATTGCCGTTGCAACGCAAGAAAAAGGCCTGTTACCACTAAGCCAATACTCAATGTTCTCATTACCATCATTGTCTTATCATGGCTACGAAGGGTTAGCGGTAAACAGTGACGAGAAAAAGCGTTTACAGGATGACTTAGGCACCACTAATCACATGCTATTGGTTAACCATGGTGGCTTAACCGTGGGACCAACAGTAGGTGATGCCTTTATGCGCTTTTATGATTTGCAGCGCGCCTGTGAAATTCAATTGGCTATTCAAGCCAGTGGCCAAACGGCAATCCCAGTACCACAACCTATTATCGATAATATTTATAATCAAGCGAATGTCGTGCATAGCGGCAGCACCGGTGGCCAGTTAGCTTGGCCAGCAATGCTACGTAAAGCTTATCGTCTTGATCCTAGTTTTGCTCAGTAAGGAGTAGCCATGAAAGTTAATCGCGTCGAAGTGTTCGATATTCATTGTCCAGAAAGACCAGCTTGGACACCTGTTTTTGTGCGTATTCACACTGATGAAGGTATTAGCGGTGTGGGGGAAGCGGGTCTTGCTTATGATTTAGGTCATAGCGCAGCAGCGGCAATGATCAAAGAAATGGCTGATGCCTTTTTAATTGGTCATGACCCATTTCAAACAGAAAAACTGTGGTCACGAATGCTACGCGAAAGCTTTTGGGGTTTAGGTGGTGGTCCTGTTGTGTATGCAGCAATGAGCGCCATTGATACTGCGCTTTGGGATATAAAAGGTAAAGCATTAGGTTTACCTGTTTATCAGCTATTAGGCGGTAAAGTTAACGATAAGCTACGTACTTACGCATCACAATTACAGTTTGACTGGGACAGCGAATTTAAAGCGCTTGTTCACCCAGAAGAATACGCAGAAGCAGCGCTTAAGGCGATGGCTGAAGGTTATGATGCGGTAAAAGTTGATCCAATTCAGTACGATAAAAACGGCAATACTTATTATGATCGTACTAACATTATTTCTCGTGCAGAAATGAAGTTATATCGTGCGCGTATGCAAGCTATTCGTGAAGCGGTCGGTGACGAAGTTGATATTATTTTTGAATGTCACAGCTTACCAGGTGCGACATCAGCAATTCAAATAGGTGAGATTGCTGAAGAGTTCGATTGTATGTATTACGAAGAGCCAGTGAACTACTTAAATCATTCATTACATGCAAAAGTTGCCGACAAAGTTGCCGTGCCAATTGCGGGCGGTGAACGTTTGTATAATCGCTGGGGTGTGCGTCCATACCTAGAAGATCAAAGTATTGATGTACTACAGCCAGACTTAGGTCTATGTGGTGGTTTCACCGAAACTAAAAAAGTGTGTGATTATGCAGATATTTTCGATGTGCGCATTCAAGCTCACGTGTGTGGTGGACCAGTAGCAACCGCAGCTTCGTTACACCTAGAAACCGCAATTCCTAACTTCTTAATTCACGAACATCACACCTATGCGATTAAAAAGTGGAACCGTGAGTTATGTATTCAAGATCCACAGCCTAAAAATGGTTTCTTCCAAGTATCAGAAGAGCCAGGGATCGGTATTGAGCTGAATGACGAAGTTGTTATGCGCTCACAGCGTGTTGAGATTAAGTAACAATCGATAATACTATTAAGTTAAATATTATATATAAAAAGCCCGTAAGGGCTTTTTTTATATTTACTTTTTAGGTTGAAATTAATCAACCGCTTTGCATTTAACCAAAGGCAGTGGCTCGGTTGCTTTGCTGTCTAAGTGACGAACAAAACACATTTGGTTTTTTATTAACAGCTCAAAACGTTCAGGCATATCTGGGTAAGACCCATGGTTGGACTTCTCTGGTATAGCAGCGTTATTCAAGCTTTCAATAACAAGTATGCTGCTATTGATAAACGCATCTTCGGCTACGTTAACAGGCTTACTGTGCATTAGCCTTGCTATGCCAAGTGCTATTAGCTCACTTTGCGGCTCTGTTAGCCGTGCATGTTGTAGTTTTGGAGTGGGTTCTTGCTTAGAACTACAGCCAAATAAGACACTAACTAGTAAAAGGCTGGTAATAGAGGCTTTCATTAATACTCCTGAACAAGCAAACAGATTTTAGACTTGATGCTTGTTCGCTTTATAAGTTTTAACTTTATTGAATATAGCTATTTTTTAAACAATTTGATAGATTTCACGGGCGTTTTTATAGCTTAGTTTTTGCCATAAACTCTGCTCGGAGCACAATGAGTGATAGTGATGCCAACAGTTTTCGTAACTGGTATTTATTTGGCAAACAGGGAAATTACTTGCAAACATCACACGATGTTCACCAAAGTACTTAACTAAATTATTAACCAGCCAAAGGTGTTTGTTTACGGCTATTTGCGTGAATTCTAAGCCTGAGAACTTTATCGCGATATTATCGCAGTGGCTGAGTTTAATGATTGCTTCAAGCCATGTTTTCTCATCACTAATAAAGCCTAAATGATTAATAACCACACGTAATGATGGCAGGGCTGTGCAATACTTAATAAGCTGCTCAGTTGTCTGCATGTTTTCAATTTCAAACTGTGCTTCAAAGTGTAAATTTTCGCCTGCGAGCATGGCTAGGTTGTCTTGGCAGTGAGGAGTTAATAAGCGCTTGGCTTCATCACCTTCGGTTATATCGCGAATACCAACCAAAGATGGATGATCTAACTCATTGAGTGACGCTTCAAAGTGTTTGGTAGATGCGTCAATCACACTGTAGCTGATTGCTCGATAGGGAATGTCATTTAAATGCGTTGCAAGCCAATTAAGCTCATTCACTGGCGCTTGATTATCAAAGCCAGCTTCAATATGCACCAAGGCTTCTAGTTGAAATGGACAAGCGGCTTTAAGTTCTGAGGTAGTAATTTGCTTTTTAATTTTATCTAGATTTGGCCAAGAGGGGGGATTGCTACCTTGTAGCCAAGTGTATTGACCCTCAGTGAGGTTAAAAAAGTGCACATGGGGGTCAATTATTTTGTCGCTCATTGCGTGGTGTATCCACCATCAATACTTTGTAAGCTACCAGTAATAAAGCTCGCTTCTGGGCTTATTAAAAAGTTCACCAAAGCAGCAATTTCTTCTGGTTGACCTAAACGCCCTAGCGGTTGCAGCGCGGCTTCTTCAGCAACAACCTCTGCTTTATCGGCACCACTGCGTTTACAGTAGGCATCAATCGCATTATGAAACAGTGGTGTTTCTATTGTACCCGGACACACTGCGTTAGCACGAATATTAAACGCGGCATAATCGAGTGCTGTCGTTTTTGCCATGGAAGCTAGCGCGTGCTTGGTTAGGTTATAAGCAAACGAGTTTGGTTTGCCAATAATTGCCTGATCAGAGGCAACCAACACGATACTGCCGCTTTGCTGGATTTTCATACTAGGTAATACGGCTTGAATTGCTGCATAGGCACCTTTCACATTGAGCGCAAACAGGGCATCAAACGTTGCTTCATCGGTGTTTTCAATGTTGGCACTTAGATGACGACCCGCATTAGAGATTAAGGCATCGACACGGCCTGTCTGTGCAATGATATCGGTGATAACCGATTTCACCTGCTGAGTATCACTGACGTCACAGTGGTGATAATTGCCCTCAGACGGGGTGATATCTAAGTTGTAAACGGTGTATGCTTCACGTTCTAAACGCTCTACTATAGCTTTGCCTATGCCTTTACTGCCACCTGTGACAATTGCAACGTTTGTCATCATTTACCCTTAGTGGCTGTGGCCACAACCGCCTTCACCGTGCACGTGGCCGTGTGATAATTCGTCGGCTGTTGCTTGGCGAACATTGACTACTTCAACATCAAATGTCAGGGTTTTACCTGCAAATGGGTGGTTTAAGTCACAATCTGCATTGAAGCGACCCACTTTAACGATAGTCACTTGGTGACGGCCTTGGTTAGAATGAACAATAGCAGTCATACCTGGCTTCCACACTTTTGTGTTGCCTTGTAAGTGCTTAAGTGGAATACGTTGGATTAGGTTGTCAACGCGCTCACCGTAAGATTCGCTAGGCTCAAGTGTTACGCTGAAGTTATCACCAGCTGCTTTACCTTCAAGCGCTTTTTCAAGACCCGGAAGCATGCCTTCAGTACCATGGATATATGAAAGTGGCTCGCCATCTTTACTTGATTCGACTTGCTCGCCTGCTTCACTAAGTGTGTAGTGAAATTCAACCACTGCGTCTTTACTGATTTGCATGTTATTTCTCTTTAGAATTTAAAATTATAGGAGGTGATTTTACGCTAACCGTTAAGACTGAGCAATCAAGGCTTTTTCAACGAGCCTTCTATTATTGACAGCATGGCTTCACTGGTTGGCGTTTGTCGCTCTGCAGGTTTTGCTTGCGGTAAGTGAAGTGTCAAAATCGTGCCTGGTCTTAATATGCTGGTGGCACTCAGTTTATTCCAAGTTGCAATGTCTTTGTGTGGCACGTCGTATAATTGGCTGATACTCCAAATTGAGTCACCTGGCTTTACTAGGTAATCAACCGCAATGGTTGCGATAGTTTCTTCATGTTGTTCGAGGTAGGGGCTAATATTGTAATCAACCAGTAATGATTCTGGCATTGTTTGTGGCTGTGATAAACGCAACTGCTCACCTACTTTGATTAGGTTGCTTGTTTTGCTATTGAGTGCTTTTAGATCCTTTACAGACATATTAAAGCGTCTAGAAAGACTGTAAAGAGTATCGCCTTTTTGCACTATATACTCACCAGCAAAGTTATTGCGAAACAATTTGCTTTGTAATAGCGTACGCTGGTCAAGAGGCAATAGCAGGGTATGCGGACCATTCGGGGAGCTTTGGTTTTTTAAATATCCTGGATTTAATTTATGGAGCTGGTTATGTCCCACGCCAGATAAGTTAGCTATTACTGAAAAATCAAACTGCTGGCCAACATCAAACTCAGTAGTGAGTGCTTTATTAACCAATTTAGGCCGTTTTAAGCCTTGCTCAGGATGTTTCAGTAAATAACTTAGTGCTAATAGTTTAGGAATATAATCGGCAGTTTCTTTTGGTAAAGATAACGACCAATAGTCAGTTTTTTTACCTATTTTTTTATTCTTTTCAATGGCTTTTTTTACACGTCCCTCGCCACTGTTGTAAGCGGCAAGTGCATGTAACCAGTCACCATCAAAGCGCTTGTGTAAGTAACTTAAATAAGCCAAAGCGGCATCGGTTGAGGCGAGAATATCTTGGCGTCCGTCATACCATTGATCGCTTTGTACGCCAAAATGATAAGCTGTTGCGCCAACAAGTTGCCAAACACCTACAGCATTCTTTGATGAGCTTACTGTCGGTCTAAAATCACTCTCGACAAATGGCAGCAAGGCCAGCTCCATAGGTAGCTTTTGTTGTTCGATCCGTGTCACTATATGATACAAGTAAGGTGCTGCACGTTTGTTTACTTTTATGAGGTAATGAGGCTGTTTTAAATACCATTTTACACGTGCAGAAGTATGCTTATTAGTTTGAAAGACGAGTGTTAAATTGTTGGCGATATGCTGCCAAAGATCGTTCGAACGAGGTGTTGGTAACGGAGTGTCACCAGCTGGCAGTGGCGCAACTGTAGCGGGTGGTTCAACAGCCGTTGAAGCCACATAGTCACTAGTTGCTTGCTGGGTTGCTAAGTCGGGCTCATAATGGTTAAAAACCGCTGGCCTTTCCCGCTCATCTGTTTTCTGCTGAGTTAGTTGGCATCCCTGTAGACCAATAACTAAGCTCAGCCAAAGTAAATATCTCAAACTTACTCGAGCCATATAATAAAATCCTTTTACTATTTTAGCTCTATTTTGACAACTTGCTCTGTTTTAGTCCAGCCTCTAGAAACATAGAGAAAGCCCTTTCACCTATTTCATCAAGCTGATATTGCTGTTTTATCTCGGCAGGAAAAAGCGGAATTAATTCACTAACTGATTTATCTGGCGCTGATTTTGTCATCTCTTTAATCGTTTTTAAAAACCTTAAAGGGAGCGCAAGATCTTGTGGCGATAGTGGCTTGCCATGACCAGGTAAAATAGTTACGAGCGTGGTATTTTTTTGAATATCTTGCAGTACTGTGATCCAGCTAGTAAAGGTACCATGCCCGGGGTAGGGTAAGCTGTCGACTATATCTGCGCCTAACAGAACGCGGCCTTGATCTGCACTTAAAGTAAGATCGCCTTTAGTGTGCGCTTGGTAAGGTGTAATAACTACGGGATAATCACCAAGGTCTAGCTGTGTTGATTCAGTAATGCTAATAGCCGGCGGGTTTAAGGTTAACTCCCGCCAGCGAAATAAACGCTTTTTAGCAAGTTCTAGTTTGTCGCGCCAAATCACTTGTTGATCTTCTGGTTGATTGGCAAGGCGTTGATAGCTCAGCTCTATGCTTTTTTCATAGCCATCTAATTTATCAGTTAATGCTTGCTGCATGGCGACAAACTCAGTTTCTACTTGCTGATGAACTATCAGTTTGGCTTTAGGGAATTCAGCCTGTAAAACCGCTAATCCTAGTAGATGATCATCATGATAATGACTGGCCACTAAATAACATAATGGTGTTTTTAGGTGTTCCTTTAGCTGCTCTGCGAGCATTTCTACTTCGGCAAAGTTACCGCTGGCATCAAACATTAAGGCGCACTCTTTACCTTCAATTAGCACTTGATTCGAATCGTAAAAGCGCAGTTTATTTTGTTGTTGAAGAAATTGAATTTCGGGAGTGATGCTATGCCAGCTAACGCTTGATTGGGCGCTATAGCTTACAAAAAGACAGATCAAAAAAGCACAAAATCGCATGGTGTTCCGCTCGAATAATAGTCAGTGCAGTTGATTGTAAACAAAAAAAGCGCTGGATGCGCTTTTTTCTAAATACTAAGATGTTGGCTGAGCTTATCTATAAGTTTGTCATGTTGTTGCTCTTGTTCTGCTTGTTGCGATTTAACTTCGAGTAATTCATGACTTAAATGTAATGCGGCCATCAGCAGGGCTTTTTGGTCATTTCGAACCGATGAGCGTTGTTTCATTTGCTCCACTAAGTCATTCAAATTTTGTGCAGCAGCAACTAGGGCGTGCTCTTGCCCAGGTGGGCAAGAGAACTCATGTTCTTTACCTAGTAGCTCTACGCTGACCCGCTGACTTTGTGGGCTGCTCATTAGCTAGCCTGTTGTACGCTTTGTAATTTCTCAAGCAGGCCTGTTAGTGTACTGCTTGCATCTTTTTGCTTCTCTTCGTTTTCTAGCACTTCAAGTTGCAGAGTTTCGTTCTCATCTAAAAGCTTAGCTGTTTGCTCTTGTAGGCTTTTAACTTCGCTTTCAAGTTCGCTATTGCGAAGGATTAATTTGTCGATCAGTTGTTCGAGTTGGGAAAGAGTTTCGTTATTCATAAATGCGCTCATAAAACTGTGGTTATTGTCATGCAAATGTAAAGGAAAGTGTCTTGATATGCCAGCATTTACGGCTGTTTTAGCGTATTTTTATTTATTATTAAGGCTTAATTCAGCGTAATGGCTTTTTTATTCATTTATGGTTCATGGAATAGCCTGAACTTAGGATCATTTGTTGTTTATCATGTACAATAAGACTATTCATTTTTAACGCAGTTTGCATCTGGCGAATTATAAATATGCTTAGTTATCGACACTCTTTTCATGCGGGTAACCCTGCTGATGTGCTAAAACATCTTGTTCTAGCTGAAGTACTTAAATACCAAACAATCAAAGATAAGCCACTTGATTATGTAGACACGCACTCAGGTGCTGGTTTTTTTGAACTTGCAGGCAGTGACGCACAAAAAACACAAGAATATTTAGAGGGTATTGCTAAGCTTTGGCAGCATAATAGTGAGCATGATGCACTTAATGAATATATTGAGCTAATTAAATCATTTAACCAAAACGGTAATTTAGATTTTTACCCAGGTTCACCAAAAATTGCCGAGCACTTTTTGCGTCGCCAAGATAACGGTTGGTTTTTTGAGTTACACCCACGAGATCTACAATTACTGCAAGACAATATGAAAGGTAAACGTTCTATTCGTGTTCGTGGCGAAAACGGCTTTCAAGGCTTAGTTGGTTTGTTACCTCCAGCGTCACGTCGAGCTTGCGTGCTTATTGACCCTCCATACGAAATTAAAAACGACTACGATACGGTCGTTAACACTCTTGTTAAGGCGCATAAACGCTTTGCAACGGGAACATATATGATTTGGTATCCGGTTGTTGACCGTGAACGAATCGATAGAATGGAAGCGGGTTTAATTGCATCGGGTATGCGTAACATTCAGCTTTTCGAGCTCGCAACAGAGGCCGATACTGACGTTCATGGAATGACAGCGTCGGGTATGATAGTGATTAACCCACCATGGAAATTAAAGCAAACAATGGATGTGGTATTACCAGAACTTGTTTCATTATTAAGCGACAGCAGTGGTTTTTATCGTAGCGAGCAATTAGTTGAAGAATAATTCTTTTTCAATACAAAAACGCCCAGCAATTGCTGGGTGTTTTTAATTTTACCGCTATTAATTCATGTAAGTAGCTGCAAAGGTCGCTAGTGGCTCGTCACTATCATCTAGCAAGGTTAATTGCTCACCATTGATAGAGTATTTAGCAGTGGCTGCTAGTGTTGCTGACATGGCTGCTTCGATATCCATTTGTGCTACACACATTCTTTCGGTGATAGCTAATGGTTTGAAGGTCAGCATTTGCTCATTAACTTCGTAATTACCTGAGAAGTTATTACAGCCTAAGTAACCACTGGTTGAACCATCGTCTTTAAACTGCACGAAGGGTTCTTTATTTTCAACAGTGATTGTTTCACCGCTAATTGTAACTGCTTTCCAGTAGGTATTTGTTAAAGTAACATCGGGTTTTTTAGCCGATACTTTTGTCACTGTTACCTTGTAAACATCGCCCGATACATCTTCAGCAAATGGGTTATTGTGAGTGGTGCTAATGTAAAGTAATTTACCTTGATTCTCTATGCGCGCACTTACACTATAACGGTGACGGTCAGCAATTTTGCTTTCATCATATTCGAGTTCCACGCTGTATGGTGGGGCGCCGTTTAATTCAATTTCTTGTTCGCTGAGTACGTCAGCTTTGGCATCCATTTTTGAAACATCAGCCAACTGTACTTTTAGTACCGAACCAGGGGGGAGCATGCTACGGTCTAAATAAGTAACTTGAGTATTTAGGGTTTTCATTGTTGATTGTTCAGCCTGTGGTGCACTTGAATCTTCACCACAACCTGTTAATACTAAGCTGCTCCCTAAGATCATTAAACTGCATAGAGAAGCGCGTTTGAAAGATGAGATGGTATCCGAAGCCATGATTGTTTCCTTGCGTTTTTAGGGGTATGCGTCTTTGTTTTAAAGTTAGCATAAAGTTCGCTGACTTAATCATAGCTTAATTAACAAAAAATGGGCACTAGGCCCATTTTCGTCATAACGAGTCGCTTTATGAAAATAAAGCGTATTAGAGTAATCGTTACTTTTTCACGTATTTGGTGAGGATAACAATACGCTGCCCGTCAACACGACCTTCGATGTGCTCAGGGTTGCTTGTTAAACCGATATTTCTTACTGCTGTGCCACGTTTAGCAACAAGGCTACTGCCTTTAACATCAAGATCTTTAATTAGTGTTACAGTGTCACCTGCTTGAAGTACAACGCCATTACTGTCGATGTGTTTAATATCATCGTCTTCCGCAAGTGCTGTTTGTGCCCACTTTAGCGTGTCTTCTTCTAAATAAATCATGTCTAGAGCATCTTGTGCCCAGCCGTTATCAGCCGCTAAACGTTTTAACATGCGATAAGCCACTACTTGTACTGCAGGTGTTTGACTCCACATACTATCATTTAAACAATGCCAGTGGTTTGCAGTTAGATCGGCATTATTCTCAATTTGATCTTTACAAGTTTGGCAAACATAAATGCATTTATCAGAATGAGCCTCTGTAACAGGTGGCACCTCGTAAACAGATAGGTTATCTGTAGCGGTGCAAAGTTCACATTGGTTATTACTGCGTTCGATTAGTGCTTGTTCAATGCTCATAGGAGACTCTTTTTAGTTAACAAGGTAAGAAAAACAGCGCGCATTATAGCAAAAGCAGGTCCAAAGCGGAATATCCCTAATTATTGTAGGGATATGCTTTTTGTGTATTTATTGATTATGGCATCTAAGCTGCCAGAGTTTTTAAGCTCTTTAATAGCTGCATTTATTTTTGGTAGCAATAGCTGATGTTCACTACGCAGGCGAATTTTTAAGTTTCCCAGCGAATGTAAAGCGCCAAAGCCAATATCAACATTAAATTGCTCAGCCCAGTATTGTGCCGGAAGTTTGTCTATTATGACAACTTCGATACGCTGCATTTTTAATGCTTTTATTAGTTGTTTTTCAGAATGAAAATCAACGCGCTTAAAGCGATTGTCATCGTAGTAGTAATAGCCTAAGACAGTACCCACTGGCTGATTATTAATATTGTTAAGTTGCTGCCATTGAGTCACAGAGTTTTTTAAACTGACCAGGTACTCCTCAATGACAAACAGGGTGTCTGAATAAATAAATTGCGGGTTTTGTTTTTCTGCTTGGCTTAGCCATTCAGGGCTAAGAACATCAAAGTCGATGTCTCCTTGGTGTAGGTATTTTACAGTCCTTTTTGCAGGAAGTTCGATATGCTGCACTTGAATATCAGCAAGCTGCATAACTTGCTTAATCATTTCGGGTAGGATCCCAGGGGTGTTGTTGTCGTTGATGTAATAAGGATAATAGTTACCCGAGCCAGTAACATTGTATTTTAATACCGGTTGCTGCTCAGCAAAAACTACTGGTGAGAGCAAAAGTAAAATTAATAAAGTCGAGTTACAAAAGTTCAATGGTTTGATTGAATACGTTTTCATGTACCTAGTTTGGTTGGGTTTTTGTTTTTTAGCAAGGTAAACATCTTTCACTATACTTATAACAATAGTAATGTGGAGATAGCCACATCTAAGTGAGAAGTAGAATGTCAGAATTAAGTATTGAAGGTAACAAAAGTCAGAGTGTGACTCAGTATATAGCACGGCAGCCAATATTTAATGCTGATAGAAGTTTGTATGCATACGAATTACTGTACAGAGAATCGAGCGACAATGTTTTTCCGGTAGGCACGAGTGATGGTCAAGCGACAGGGCGGCTGTTTTTTAATGCGTTGATGCTGATGGGGCTCGAAAAGCTAACGGGGTTTCAACCCGCGTTTATCAACCTATCAACCGACGCTATTTTGGATGACTTTCCAAAGCTGTTGCAACCACACAGTGCGGTTATCGAAATCGTTGAACGAGCGACGAGTATTCCTAAAGTAGTGAACCGCGTTAAGCAGTTAAAGCAAGAAGGCTACTTGTTCGCTTTAGATGATTACGATGGCACTGATAAATGGCAAGATATCTTACCTTTGATGGATTTTATTAAGCTTGAAGTAACGCAGCCGATTATCAAAACCAACATGATGATCAAAAAACTAAAACGCAGCTTCCCTGATACCACTATCATAGTTGAACGTATTGAAAATTATGAAGACTTTGAGCAGTTAAAAACCGCTGGTTGTGATCTGTTCCAAGGGTACTTTTTTGCCAAACCAGAACTTTTAAGTTTTGGAAATGTTGAACCATCAAAAGTTGCCGTACTTGAATTACTCAATTGCACCGCACAAACTGATTTAAATTTTGATGCTATTCAACAACGAGTTGCTAAAGATTTAGGGCTTACCGCACGCATTTTAAAGTTAGTTAATGCGCGAGCTAGCAGCACCCAACAAACTATTCGGTCGATCTCGCAAGCGGTTATTTATCTTGGTGAAGATGCGATTAGGCAATTTGTGCGTGTATTAGCACTTAGCGAATTAGGTAATGATAAACCGCAGGAGCTGACAAAACTTGGTTTAACAAGGGCAAAATTTATCTCTTTGATGCTTGAGCCAGGTGGGAAAGAGCTTGCTGAGCAAGGGTATTTGGTTGGGCTACTTTCTGTGCTTGATGCTATTTTAGATATGGAACTTGATACCATAGCAAAAGAGTTTTCGCTTGGTAGTGAGCTCTCTAGCGCTCTTTTAAACTTTAATGGGATGCAAGGTGCAAGCTTACAACTCACGAAAGCGGTAGAGGAAGAGCAATGGGAAACGGCTCATGAGTTGCTAATGATGATTCGTCCTGCCTCAAAAATGGATGTAGTTTTTCAAGCCATGTACGATGCTCGTGCATATGCAGATGACGTTTTCGTAAGCTTATCTTCGGTTACAGACTAAAAGTGCAGAGTTCGCTATGATGCGGGCTCTGTGTATCAAAAAGGTTTGTAAATAATGCGTTTAGCTTTACAGGTAGTGACCATCTTAGTTGCTTTGGCGTTACTTATACCAGGAGTAACCCAGCCGGTACTTACCCTTGAAGGAAAAATCGATAAATCTAAGCTTGCTAAAACAGGTATTGAAATGATTGCCGATGAAGGCGACCGGAATACCCGTAGTGTACTAATGATGGCATCAAGCATGTTGGGGCTTGATAGGCTTGAAGGTGAAATTGATGCCTATAAAAAAACACGCAGCATTTGGGGTACCGTGAATGAGCTTGCTAATAACAAAAACTACCTTGTCGCCGCGCTTGTTGCCGTGTTCTCCATAGTGATCCCCACTTTAAAATTGCTGATGCAATTGTTTTATTGTTTCTTACCTATGAATAAAATTAAACATTTACTCGGTCAACTCATACAAGGACTAAGTAAATGGAGCATGGTCGATGTGTTTGTGATTGCATTGATCGTGTCTTATTTAGCTGGCAACGCCGATGGGCAAATGGGCGAACTTATAAAAATGCATGCCGAACTGGGGGATGGATTTTGGTATTTTACTGGTTACTGCCTGTTTGCTATTGCTGCCAGCAATAGTATTAAAATAGATAAACCCTTGTCGAGCGCGTAAATTTCGGGCTACAATTTGGGCAATTAATTTTTAAGGTATGATGATGACGCGACTTTCAAGCTACTTATTGATAGCTATGATGCTGCTCACTTTTGTGGGTCAGTCAGTTGCGTCTGTTGCTATGGTATGTGATATGCCACATGGCAGCATGCAAATGGATCATCATGCTAATATGAATGCTGACAGCGACATGAGCGACATGAGTGATATGGATTGTTGCCATGAAGATGCAATGGATAACAGCGATTGCGCGTGTCCGTTTAATGCCTGTACAGCTCACTCACTCCTTCCGTTAAATGATTTAGTTGTTAAATCAATTAAGCAATCCGAAAAAGTCACAGTGTTAGGCGCCAGCCAGCTTAGTTTCCACGCAAGTTCTTTATATCGTCCACCTATTACTGCTTAAGCAGGATAGGTCTGTCTAAAATTCAGTAAAACGCTGAAATACACCTCATTCTGCACCCAAAATCTATTGTTTTTTAACCATTTTTAAGATTTTTGGAGCATGTGATGACTCACAGCAAATTGATTAAGGCGCTTTCTCTAGGCGTAGTATTGATAACCTCAAGTTTAGTGAAAGCAGAGCCGTTGGCACTCAATCAGGTGATTGATTATGCACTGACTCACGAGCCTTGGTTGCAGGCGAATAAATACCAGCAGCAGGCGATAGAAGCGCAAAGTATTGCTGTAGGCACTTTACCAGACCCAGTATTAACTGTCGGACTAATGAATTTACCAACCGATGGCTTTGCCTTTGATCAAGAAGGTATGACGCAATTTAAAGTGGGCTTGTCGCAGCAGTTTAGTCGAGGTGATAGCCTTGCCTTGCAGCAGCAGGCATTAAGGCAATCAGCTGAGCAATATCCTTGGCTTAGAGCAGATCGTCAAGCCCAGGTTAAAGCCATTGTTAGCGAAGCCTGGCTAAATGCCTATCGCGCGCAAAAAAGCATTCAATTAATCAACCAAGATAAAGCTTTATTCAATCAATTAATTGATATTACTGAGGCAAGTTACGCCAATACACTTGGTGCGACTCGCCAGCAGGATATTATTCGCGCTCAACTAGAGCTCACTCGTCTTGAAGATAAGCTAGTGATGTTAGAGCAGCAGTTTGATAGTGCCAAAAAGCGACTAGCTCAATGGCTACCGATTGACATGTTAAACGGTGCTGTAAGCGATGAAAATATAAAGGTGGCCGCATTAATGCCTTATCAAGAGCTTGCTCCATCAGGGGTGATAGAAGTGTTGATGGCTCATCCCGCAATTATTGCTATTGAGCATGCTTTGCGTGCTAAGAATACACAAGTGCAAGTGGCAGAAGAAGCGTATAAGCCTCAATTTGGAATGAACCTAGGCTATGGCTATCGTGAAAACACGCCTATGGGGGACTCGCGCGCTGACTTACTCTCAATAGGGGTTAGTGTTGATTTACCTCTCTTTACAGATAACCGTCAGGACCAACAAGTTAATGCTGCGATAGCTAGTGCAGAGGCGGTAAAAACTAACAAACTTATTACCCTACAAAAACTACAAGGTCAGTATTTTAAAGAGTTAAGCCAGTTAAGCCGGCTAGCCCAGCGCAAAGCGCTGTATCAGCAAAAGCTATTACCGCAAATGGCAGAGCAAGCTGAGGCGACATTAAATGCTTACACTAACGATGCTGGTGACTTTTCAGAAGTGATGCGTGCACGCATCAGCGAACTTAATGCGAAAATTGATGCGTTAAATATCGAAGTAGATAAACAAATAACCCTCGCTCGCCTTAACTATTACGCGGCGGCAAAGGATAGCCAAATAAATGCGGCACAAAGCCAAGGAGTTACCTATGAATAACACAGTCAAATTAGTTGTCGCTTTGGCGGTAGGTGCTGCATTGGCAACGGCTGTAAACAAACTTGCTGAGCCAGATCATGCAACTATGCCTAGCGCTGAAAAAAAACCGCTATATTGGGTGGCACCTATGGATAGCAACTACCGTCGTGATGAGCCAGGTTTATCGCCGATGGGTATGGAATTGGTGCCTGTTTATGAGGAACAAAGCAGCGCTGAAGACAGCCCAGGTACTGTGAGAATCTCACCAGCCGTAGTGAATAACTTAGGGGTAAGAACAGCGCCAGTGCGTTTTAAATCATTACAAAGCACAGTTGATACGGTTGGCTATGTGCAATATGACCAAGACCAATTAGTGCATATTCATCCTCGTGTCGAAGGCTGGATCGAAACTTTATATGTAAAGGCTGCGGGTGACCAAGTTAAGCAAGGCGAGCCTCTTTATACCTTGTATTCTCCACAGTTAGTGAATGCACAGGAAGAGCTACTGCTTGCCCTTAAACGTAACAATGCGGTACTTATTCGTGCGGCTAAAGCGCGCTTAGCCTCATTAAATGTTTCTGACGATTTTATTGCGCGATTAGAGCAAAGCCAAAAGGTTAGGCAAAACATAACCTTTTATGCCAAGCAAAGTGGCGTATTGGATGAGCTAAATATCCGCGAAGGTTTTTATGTGAAACCGGGCACCACCATGATGAGTATCGCTCACCTAGAAGAAGTGTGGGTTGAGGCAGAAGTTTTTGAGCGTCAAGCTGGCCTTATTCATAAAGGCTTGCCAGTTACCATGAGCTTAGATTATTTACCGGGTAAACGTTGGCAAGGGAAGGTCGATTACATCTATCCAACCCTTGATGAGAAAAACCGTACTCTTCGTGTACGCCTTCGCTTTGCTAACCAAGATGGCCTACTAAAACCGAATATGTTTGCTGAAGTGAGTATTATTACTAGGCCGACTGAGCCGCAATTAGTCATCGCAAAAGAAGCGGTGATCCGCACTGGTAGCCAAGACCGTGTCGTGATTGATTTAGGCGAAGGCCGCTTTAAGTCAGTCGCTGTGACGTTAGGTCGCAGTGATAATCATGACGTCGAGATTTTATCAGGCTTACTGAAAGACGATAAGGTGGTTATTTCAGCGCAGTTCTTAATCGACTCAGAATCAAGCAAAAGCTCTGACTTTATGCGTATGCAAGAACCAGATAGTGACAGCGCAATGGTGAATGGCGTGATCAACAGCATTGACCGTGAAGCCAGAACAGCTGTAATCAGTCGTGAAGCCATCCCCAAGTGGGGCCGAGAGGCCGCAACCATGGAATTTCACTTTTCGCCGCGCATTGATATGTCTAGTTTGCAAAGCGATGATGAAGTGCATTTTACTTTTAAGTTAGTGGACGGTGAGTTTATGATTTTTGACATCATGACCATGAGCCATCCTATGCAAGGAGAAATGCAATGATAGCAGCCGTGATCCGTTGGTCAGTCGGGAATCGCTTCTTTGTATTACTGCTGTCTTTAATGTTGGCAGGTTTTGGGGTTTTTTCTTTAAAGAATACCCCAGTTGATGCCTTACCTGACTTATCTGATATACAGGTTATTGTAAAAACCTCTTACCCAGGACAAGCGCCGCAGGTAGTGCAAGACCAAGTGACGTTTCCGATCACTACGGCAATGTTGTCGGTGCCGGGGGCTGAAACGGTCAGGGGTTTTTCGTTCTTTGGTGACTCTTACGTGTACGTTATTTTTAACGAAGATACCGACCTTTATTGGGCTCGTAGTCGAGTACAAGAGTATTTGAGTCAAGTAAGTGCTCGCTTACCCGATTCAGCTAGGCCAGAACTTGGCCCAGACGCAACAGGTGTGGGTTGGATTTACCTTTATGCGCTGGTGGATAAAACTGGCAAACACGATATTAGCCAGCTACGAAGTCTGCAAGATTGGTTTTTAAAGTTTGAACTGCAAACTGTGCCAGGTGTATCAGAAGTGGCTTCTGTTGGTGGTATGGTTAAGCAGTATCAGGTTAATGTCGACCCCGACAAATTACGAGCATATGGTATTCCACTGAGTTTAATTCAAACAGCGATTAAACAAGGTAACCAAGAGCGCGGTGCCTCAGTGGTCGAAATGGCTGAAGCCGAATACATGGTATCAAGCACAGGTTATATTAAAGGTGTTGCCGATTTAGAAGCCATCCCGCTTGGTACGAATGCCAATGGTACACCACTGCAATTACGCGATGTGGCCGATATTAAACTTGGGCCGCAAATGCGCCGTGGGATTGCCGAACTTAACGGCGAGGGCGAAGTGACAGGTGGTGTGGTGGTGATGCGCTTTGGAGAAAACGCTGAAGCGACCATCAAACTAGTAAAGGAAAAGCTAGAGTCGCTCAAAAAAGGCCTGCCAGAGGGCGTTGAAATCATCCCTGTGTACGACCGTTCAAACCTTATTACACAAGCACTTGATAACTTAAGTTCAAAGTTAATTGAAGAATTAATTGTCGTGGCCTTAGTGTGTGTGGTGTTTTTATTCCATATACGTTCATCGATAGTTGCCATTATCACGCTGCCAATGGGGATTTTAACGGCTTTTGTGGTTATGTATTGGCAAGGTATAAATGCCAACATCATGTCGCTTGGCGGGATAGCGATTGCGATTGGTGCAATGACAGATGGCGCTATCGTGATGATAGAAAATATGCATAAACATATGGAGAAAACTCCACTGACCGACGAAAACCGCTGGCAAGTAGTGATGGACTCAGCCGCAGAAGTGGGGCCCGCGTTATTCTTTAGTTTATTAATTATCACAGTCAGTTTTATGCCAGTGTTTATTTTAGAAGCACAAGAAGGGCGTATGTTCTCGCCGCTGGCTTACACAAAAACCTATGCAATGGCGGCCTCGGCTGGTCTAGCGATTACATTGGTGCCGGTATTAATGGGCTACTTTATTCGCGGTAAGGTTATTTCGGAGCAGAAAAACCCTGTAAACCGCTTATTGGTGGCAGCGTATAAACCCTTGTTAAATGCGGTGTTAAAAGCGCCGAAAACAACACTGGTACTGGCTTTAGTTTTGGCAGTTATCGGCTTTTACCCGGTTAATAAAATTGGTAGTGAGTTTATTCCTCCTCTTGATGAGGGGGACTTGATGTATATGCCAACTACTTATCCTGGTATTTCAATTGGTAAGGCCCGTGAAATTTTACAACAGACCGACAAATTAATTGCCAGTGTGCCAGAGGTTGAGTCGGTATTTGGTAAAGTTGGTCGTGCAGATACTGCGACAGATCCAGCGCCGCTAACCATGATCGAAACCTTTATTCAGTTAAAGCCAAAGTCACAGTGGCGCGAGGGTATGACAACCGAGAAACTTAAAAAAGAGCTCGATAATCTGGTTAAGTTCCCAGGGCTCACCAATGCGTGGGTTATGCCAATCAAAACGCGAATCGACATGCTTGCCACTGGTATTAAAACGCCTGTGGGGATCAAAGTTGCAGGGCCAAAGCTGAGTGAAATTCAAAAAATCGGTGAGCAAATTGAAGTCATCTTAAAAGATTTACCGGGCACAGCTTCGGTTTACTCAGAGCGCGTTGCCGGTGGTCGCTACATCAAAGTCGATATCAACCGTGAAAAAGCAGCACGGTACGGTTTGAACATTGCTGATGTGCAACAGGTCGTTGCCACCGCTATCGGTGGTATGAATGTGACCGAAACAGTTGAAGGGCAAGAGCGTTACCCTGTTAACTTGCGTTACCCGCAAGATTATCGTGACTCGCCAGAAGAGCTTAAGTTGTTACCCATTGTGACGCCAAATGGACAACGTATTGCATTGGCTGACGTTGCTCATGTTTTTATTGAAGATGGTCCGCCGGGTATTAAAAGTGAAAATGCACGTATCAATGGCTGGAGCTTAATTGATATTGAAGGCAGTGATATCGGCAGTTATGTTGAGCGTGCGCAACAAGCACTGCATGAGCAACTCGAGCTACCTGCTGGTTACTCAATTACATGGGCGGGGCAATATGAATATATGGAGCGCGCAAAAGCCAAACTCAGTTACGTATTGCCACTAACTTTGGCAATTATTGTGGTGCTGTTATATCTCAATTTTAGAAGTTTTATTGAGGTGGCAATGATCATGCTGACCTTACCACTTGCGATGATAGGCGGTATTTGGTTGATGTACCTTGAAGGCTTTAATTTCTCGGTCGCTGTTGGGGTTGGCTTTATTGCCCTAGCAGGGGTTGCCGTAGAAATCGGCGTGATCATGCTGGTTTATCTCAATCAAGCGTATCAAGATGCCAAAGCGCAATCAGCACAGTTTACGGTTACAGAGCTGCGCCAAGCAATTATCAATGGTGCAGGCCTTCGGGTTAGGCCTGTGATGATGACAGTTGCCACTATTATCATAGGTTTATTACCTGTGCTGTATGGTACTGGAACGGGAAGCGAGGTGATGAGCCGAATTGCAGCGCCGATGGTTGGCGGGATGCTCAGTGCCATTGTTTTAACGCTACTCGTGTTACCTGCACTTTATTTTATATGGCGTAAACGCCACCTATAAATTTTACAGTCAGTGTGTAACTTGTACGCTTTTACTTGCTTCAAGTTACACTTTTTATTTTTAAGGCGCTGATAATTAATGTTTTTTCTAATGGTGTGATTTATGCAAAGTCATATTAAATTGATTTTGATAAGGAATACACATGCAAGTTAAAACAATACAACAAGTTTATGATTGGACCGTGTTATTTCATACTCAAATGGCAGCCAATTTCCACAGCGTTAAAGATTTACTGGACGAGCATAATCAAATGCTGGTGGATTATTATCTGCAATATGAGAAGAAACTAGCAGAAGATCTCGTTGGCTTTAAAGCAATTACTGAGATAAACACGCTAGATACGTATTGCTATGAGTATTTTGCTGAAAACCCTGAGCTAATTACCTTCAACGATATCAGCACAGATCAGCAAATTGATGAAAAGGCGATTCAGGTTTACTTAACCACGCAACACCAAAAAGTAATCGACTTATACGAGTACTTAGTATCGCGCGCTGATACAGAGCAAAGCAAAGAAAAGCTTGAGCGATTGCTAGAGCTTGAGCATCAAGGCCTTAAGCAAATGATGCAAAGCTCAAACCGCCATATGGATATGTAGTATACCCAAACCACCTCAAGATGCAGAATTCAGCGTTTCACAGGTGCTTAATATCAAGGCGTTACTTTGCAAGAATGGCAGTCCCTTTTAAGAAGTAACAACGATGAGAGTAAGTACCTGTGAAGCGCCCAACGGGTTGGTTTAAAAGCGATTTATACTGCGTTATTGATCTTAACAATAGAGCCACTATTACTTGCAATCAATGCCTTGCCTAAATCGCTTTTAATTCCAACTGAAACTTACATCTTGAGGTGGTTTGGGTATATATTAATCAGCTTAATGAAAATCGAGTAAGAAGCCGACCTTCTTAAGGTATTTTTGCTCTTGCTGTAAGTCAGCTAAAAGCAAGGTATGTTCTTTGAGCCACTTATTGTGAAACTTTAGGAACATACTATTTTGCTTAGCTGTTATCTCAAGCTTAAAACCTTGATCGGTAATACGCTTTTGATTCAACAGTACCGCTAAGCGCAAAATCACAATAAGTTGTAATATTTCATAATGCTGCATTGTATGCAGTGCCGGAAACTCTTCTAAACGGATCTTTTTCCGATAAAAGCGGATCATGCAACTGAGCAAGGTTTGCTGTTGCTGCGTAAACCCTGGTAATTGGCTATTCGCAACGATATACGCACTATGCTTATGTATTCCTGATGAATTTACCCCTAAGCCAATTTCATGCAGCTGCGCGGCCCAATCCAGTAAGTTGATATAGTCCGGATCAGTAAATTGCCATGCACCTTTTACTTGTTCAAACAGCCATTTTGCAGTTTTAGATACGCGGTTAGCATGCTCTTTATCTATGGCGTTACGTTCAGACAGGTTCTCTATGGTATTAGTGCGAATATCTTTATGGGCGAGCTTTTGCTGCATTTCATGAAGTAAACCTTCACGAAGAGAAAAGTCGCTGTATTGCATTGCTTCTATTTTAAATAGCTTAAATACTGCAATCAATATCGCTAAACCACCACAAATACTGACTTGTCGCTCAGCTGTGAGACCTTCAATTTGTAGCGCCTGAATTTGTTTAGCAGCAATAAACTGGGTTTTTAATTCTAGTAATCTCTCAAGCGTGATTAACTGTTGCTCGGCATCATTGGCGTTAATCATGGCAAGGATTGATTTAATTGTGCCAGATGTCCCTACTACAGATTGCCAGCCAGCCGATAAGTAGTTGGCAAAGATCACTTCGAGTTCTTGTTCTGCGCGAACCTCTGCTTTATCAAAGCGCTTAGCTGTAATTTGCCCATCAGCGAAAAACTGCTTGGTATAGCTGACACATCCCATGTTTCGGCTAGCTAGTAGCTTGTGTTTAAAATGTTTGCCAATTATGAGCTCAGTACTGCCACCACCAATATCAATAACTAAGCGATTTTCATCATGATGAATGTAATGGGCGACACCTTGATAAATTAAGCGCGCCTCTTCTTGCCCTGAGATCACTTCAATCGGGTAATTAAATACCCTACTTGCTTGGGTTAAGAACGAATGAATGTTTTTAGCGCGGCGTAATGTGTACGTCGCGGCAACTTTGACATTCTCGATGGGAAAGTCCTGTAAGGTGGTCGCAAATTGTTTAAGGATGGCTAGAGCACGTTCAATAGCTTCTTGGCTTAAGTGATTTTTATCATCCAAACCGTCAGCTAAGTAAACGCGCTGCTTTTCTTTGTGTAAGATCTGCAAAAAGCCATCGACCTCTCTTGCCACCACTAAATGAAAACTGTTTGAGCCTAAATCAACGGCAGCTATTGAGGGATAATCATTCATTATTATAGTTACTTTCCCATTTTTTAAGGTGGTCATAAATGGCAATTTGTGAGCGAATTTTCTTACGATTACCACGGCGCACATAGCTATTTTTTTGCTCACTATCGATTATGCGTGCTTTTGTTCTATCTTTAAACTGTAGTTCAAGAATATCAATGATAAGCTGTTTTAATTTTTTATCATAAATTGGAGTGGCCACTTCAACACGATGATCTAGGTTACGGGTCATCCAGTCAGCTGATGAAATATATACTTTTTCATCACCATTATTATGAAACACCATAACCCGCGGATGCTCTAAAAAGCGGTCAACGATACTAATGATACGAATGTTATCATTTGCGACAGAGGGTACTAACGAACACATACCACGCACTATAATACGAATTTTTACGCCACGTCTTGCGGCAAAATAAAGGTGATCAACCAGCTCTTTATCGACAAGGTTGTTTATTTTTAAAGTAATTCGCCCAGCCTTACCGTGCTCTACATTGCTAATTTCTGCATCTATCAGTGAGATGATAGTTTGCCTTGCATTGACTGGCGAGATCATCAAATGATCAAACTGAAATGGCTTATAACTACTTTCAATGAATTTAAAAACGCTATCGCATTCTTCGCTAATACTTTCATGCTTAGTGAATAAGCTAAAGTCAGTGTATATTTTGGCTGTTTTTTCGTGAAAGTTACCTGTGCCAATGTGTGCGTACTTCACTATGTTGTTTTTTTCTTTACGGTGAATGACACATAACTTGCTGTGTACTTTAAGTGCTGGGATACCAAAGATCACTTTAACACCAGCATTACTGAGTGTTTTTGCCCATTCGATATTATTTTGTTCATCAAAGCGCGCTTTAAGCTCGACCATGACAGTTACATGTTTGCCATTTTTGGCGGCATTAATGAGCGTAGAAACTAGACGAGACTGACTGGCTACACGGTAAATATTGACCTTAATTTGTGTCACATCCGGATCAAAGGCTGCTTGGCGTACAAACTCAAGTAAATGGTTAAAAGTGTGATATGGGTAATACAGCAAAATATCTTGCTCTGAGATGGCATCAAACACACTCGAGTGATTATTAAAGGCCGTGCTTTGTAACGCTGGTAGTGGTTTGTTTTCTAAGTACTGGCGGCCAACATTCGGAAACGCAATAAAATCGCGGAAGTTACGGTAACGACCACCGGGGATCAGCGCATCATGTTGACTAATATTAAGGCGTTTTTTCATCACTTTAAGCATTTCAGCTGGCATACTTTCGTCATAAACAAGACGCACAGGTTCAGCATAAATACGTTGCTTTAGTCCTTTCGACATTTTATCGAGCAAGCCTTCTTCAAGCTCGTCATCTAAATTGTACTCGGCATCACGAGTTAGTTTAATGGCATAACATTGAATATTATCAAAGCTAAAGAAGCTGCTAAACACATCGCGAATAAAGTAGGCGATGATGTCATCAAGCATCACAATAGTTTTATGACGGCGTGTTTTCTCTGGTGGCAAAATAACAAAGCGAGATACGCGGTCAGTTGGCACCTCCATCATGGCATAATGACTTTTTTGATTGGTCATTTCGACAAACAAATAGGTCATGGTGTCGTTTATTTGATCTGAATAGTCTTTCTTTTCAGTGAGTAAAATTGGCAGTATATGTTGTAGCACATTGTCGTGGAAAAACTTTTTCAGCCAGGTTAAATGAAATTCAGATAGTTTCTCTGGTAGCTCTACGTGAATATTGTGC
The DNA here is from genome assembly GCA_013391845.1 of Pseudoalteromonas shioyasakiensis. NCBI lineage: Bacteria > Pseudomonadati > Pseudomonadota > Gammaproteobacteria > Alteromonadales > Pseudoalteromonadaceae > Pseudoalteromonas > Pseudoalteromonas shioyasakiensis. Next base: position 141,594 of record CP058414.1, on the reverse strand, counting down.
TCGTTTAAATCATTCAAAATATCTTTATGAATTTGATTAAACTTTTTACCAAGCAGTAGCACTTTACTTTGGATCTGATGAAGTAGTATTTCGTCTTCTTCAAAGTTCGCATCAGGAATTTTATTAAGTAAAATTCGACGCTTTACATCGGCTACACGTACTCTGAAAAACTCATCCATGTTGTTTGAGTAAATACCTAAAAAGCGCATGCGCTCAATAATCGGGTTCGATTTATCTTTGGCTTCTTGCAGCACGCGTTCATTAAAAGACAGCCAACTAAGCTCTTTAGCAAAGTAGTTTACAGCTTGAGAAGAAGAATGTGATGCGTTCATCTGGTTTTCCAACGTTTATAGCTAGTTAGAATATAGAGGATGCAGATGACGGTTGTATTAAAATACTCAAGCTGCCTCTAGATACCGTTTCAGTTGGAATTAAAAGCGATTTAGGCAAGGCATTGAATGCAAAGAATGGTTGCTCCCTTGTTAAATTCAATAACGCAGAATAAATCGCTTTTAAACCAACCCTTAGGGCGATTCTCTGCGTTGTTACTTTTTAAAAGGGAATGCCATTCCTGCAAAGTAACGCCTTGATATTAAACCCCAGAGAAACGCTGAATTCTGTATCTAGAGGTAGTTTGAGTATTAAATATGTCGGTTTTGTGACATGTATGTCATTAATTTTAAAGCTTAGTTTAAGCTCGGATGTCCCTATAAACTTGTTTGTTATGCGTCCTCAATATCAACAATTAGGTCTGTGGTAATAGACTCAAGTGCAGTGATTACTTCGTCTTTGTTCATGCCTATTGGTAAAGCAACGGTGGCAACAGCACTAAAAATAGGTACCCCCCAGTTAGGTGCACTTTGTTGTTTTGAATTTAGATGAGTGATATTCGCACCTTTATGGCGAATAACGCTGGCTAACTCTTGCACAATGCCTGGTCTGTCATTTCCTGTGATAACAAAATTAATCTGTTCAGACTTTTCTTCAGGTAGTATTTCGGCACCGCGTTCAATTCTAATTTCTAAATACGGCAGGCTATGTAGTGCATCTTGCAGCTCTTGCAGATGTTCTTCGGGGACTGCGGCTTCAATAATTCCTGCAAAGTGACCTGCAAGATGGCTCAAGTTACTGCTTAACCAATTACCATGGTGGTTTAAAATCGTAGCTGAGAGGTCTTCAACCAGGCCGGGTTTATCTGGTCCTAAAATAGTAATTACTAACTGCTTCATACTTATATCTCTATAAAAATGCCTCTGAAAAATGCGAAAAAAGGAAGGAGGCGTTGGTTTAAAAATGATTCTTATTGTCGAAAAAATAAGTCTTATTGAGTATTGATGTAGTTTTATTGTTTGTCCAATTTTTTCCATATAGTTATAAAAAATTAGTTATAACAATTTGTTAGCTTGTGAATTTGGTCGTTATAAATACGCAGAACAATGTCGCAATTTGGTCATTTGTTAACGTTAAAATACGTTCCTTAAATACATGCTTTATTACACTGAATTATGACGTTTGTAACATTACTGTCATCTTGGTGAAATATAATGCGCGCAACGTTAAGTTTTAAGGGTGTTTTGATGACTTCCAATCCGAATAAACCTACCTTTCATACGGATAGAAGCCGTCTATTTAAAGACAGGTTTGCCAAGTGGGGTATTTCCGCAGGTGGCGTAATGGTGCTAGTAGCACTACTACTCATATTCTTTTACCTTCTTTATGTTGTTCAACCTATTTTTGAGTCAGCAAAAGTAGAGACACGTAACAGTGTAAAACTACAAAATGCGTCAGAAGTTGTTGGTCTTGGCATTGAAGAGCAAACAGAAGTTGCCTTTTTACTTGGTGAAAAAGGTAATGTTGACTTTTACAGTGTTGAAAAAGAGCAGTTTGGTAAAAAGATCACCACTCTTAATACAGAATTACCTAGCGATGTAAGCAGCTTTGCAAGCTCTGCACCGTTCCAAGGTCAATACGCATATGGCCTTGAAAATGGTTCTGTTGTTGTGGTTGCACCAAAATTCTTAGTGACATTCCCTAACAACCAACGTCAATTAACACCACGTTTAGATTACCCGCTGGGTGATTTGGCGCTTGAGGTCGATGACCAAGGTGCGGCAATCACTAAATTTGCATTTAGCCACTATGAAGATAAAACAGTGGTTGTTGCTTTAACGGCTGATAGGCGCGTTTTGTTTAGCAGCTTTGTGGGTGAAGAAAACATGTTCACTGGCGAAGTTGAGTGGGTTGTTGAACGAACTGAGCTTGATATTGAAGGTCGTGTTGATGAGCTATTAATCTCACCTGATACAACACGTACATTCGTGCGTTCAGCAAATCAAATTTACGTATACGATACGCGTTACCCTTCAGAGGTTGAGCAAATCCAACTGCTTGCTGCGAACGAAGAAAACGCGAACCTAGTTTCAACTCAACTATTAGCTGGTGCAAACTCACTGATGCTTGCCAACGATAATGGTGAAGTATCTCAGTGGTTTGAAGTAAACACTGAAGATGGCCGTGAGTTCCAAAAGATTCGTGCATTTGAAACCAGCAAGCAATCTAAACTAAACATTTTTACAGAATTCTACCGACGTACTTTCTTCACAACAGGTGCTAACGGTGAGCTAGGTATTTATTACACAACTAGCGATGCCAAACTGTGGCAAGGTAAAGTAAGTGAAGGTCCAATTCAAAACTTTGCAATTGCACCACGTTCTAACGCGGCATTGATTCTTGCAGATGACGCGTTGAAAGTAATTGAAATTCATAATGAGCATCCAGAAGTAACTTGGTCTGCACTATGGCAAGAAGTATGGTACGAAGGTTATCCAGAGCCGGGTTATATCTGGCAGTCAACGTCGGCAAGTGATGACTTTGAATCTAAGTTCTCATTAGTGCCAATTTCATTCGGTACGATTAAAGCTGCAATGTACGCGATGTTATTTGCGGTACCCATTGCACTTTCAGCGGCAATTTACACGGCGTACTTTATGTCGAGTGAACTACGTAAAGTAGTTAAACCGACTGTAGAAATCATGGAAGCATTACCAACGGTAATTCTAGGCTTCTTAGCAGGTCTTTGGTTAGCACCATTAATTGAAGAACATTTACCAGCGATTGTCGGATTATTAGTGTTGCTGCCAATTGGTATCTTATTAACCGCATTTGGCTGGAACAAATTACCGGCGTCTATCCGTCACCGTGTTCCTGAAGGTTCTCACTCAATATTACTGATTCCAGTTGTTATCTTTATTGGTTGGCTATCGTTTGCGATGAGTAACTCAATTGAGTTATGGATGTTTGACGGTAATGTGCGTCAGTACTTAACCAATGAATTAGGTATGACATTCGACCAACGTAACTCGTTAGTTGTTGGTATTGCAATGGGCTTTGCTGTAATCCCAACTATTTTCTCAATTGCTGAAGATGCGGTATTCAGTGTTCCAAAGCACTTATCAAACGGTTCATTAGCACTAGGTGCAACGCAATGGCAAACATTGGTTCGCGTAGTACTACTAACAGCAAGCCCAGGTATTTTCTCAGCAGTGATGATGGGTCTAGGCCGCGCTGTAGGCGAAACAATGATTGTTCTAATGGCTACAGGTAATACACCTATTATGGACTGGAGTATCTTCCAGGGTATGAGAACACTTGCTGCGAATATCGCGGTAGAGATGCCAGAATCTGAGGTAGGCAGCTCGCATTATCGCATCCTATTCTTAGCAGCATTTGTATTATTCATATTCACATTCGTTTTCAACACAGTGGCTGAGTTTGTTCGTCAGCAACTGCGCGAAAAATACAGTTCAATGTAGGTGGAGAAACACGACATGGTAAAGCAGTGGTTTAAGTCTGGTTCTCCTTGGATTTGGATGACCGGCGGTGCGGTAAGCATCAGTTTAATCTCGGTTCTTGGCTTACTAGCCATGATTGCTTGGAAAGGTTTAAGCTTTTTCTGGCCATCAGAAGTAGTGCAACTTGAGCTGCAAGGTTCAGTAGCAAAGCAAACAGTGATCGGTGAAGTTTATGACCGAGAACTAGTTGCAAAATCACGTATTGAGGCGACGGGCGTTGATTTATCTGATTACGACAAAGAGCAACTAGAGCGCTTACTCATTAAAACAGGTAACCGAGAGTATGTAGATCTAGATTTCCGTTGGGTACTAGAGACAGATATTACATCACGTACTACGCCAGCTGAGCTTGCTGTATTCGAGCGTAGCAAAAACGGTAACTTTTACGGTTATGTTGAACAGGTTATTAAAGACGGTGAAGTTATCACAGATAACAAAATCGAAGAGCTTTATGATCTTGTTGACCGCGCAGTTGACCTGAATGGCCAAGCCTTAGATTTACAAAATGGTGAAATTGGCCATATCAACTATGAGCTTGAGCGTTTACGTTTAAAAGAAAAAGCATACCAGCTTGATAACGAACTAACAGATGAGCGTGTTGCAGAGCTTGCACAAGCGCGTGCTGAGCTACGCGCTGAGTACACTGTATTAGAAAAACAGTTATTCGCACTTCGCAAAGCAGCTAAGCGTGACCAAGTAACGGTTAAAGACATGCGTGGTGAAGTGGTTACTTTGCCACTTTATCAAGTTCTTGATGTGTGGTTCCCTAATGACATGGGCTTCTTTGCTAAGCTTGGTCATTACTTTGTACAACTTGGTAAATTTGTTTCGGATGACCCTCGTGAAGCCAACACTGAAGGGGGTGTATTCCCTGCGATTTTCGGTACTGTGTTTATGGTCTTACTAATGGCAGTGATTGTGACGCCATTTGGTGTAGTCGCAGCGATTTACTTACATGAATACGCAGCAAAAAACGCCATTACTAAGATGATCCGTATCGCGGTAATCAACCTTGCCGGTGTACCTTCAATTGTATACGGTGTATTTGGCCTAGGTTTCTTTGTATACATGCTAGGCGGCAGTATTGACCAATTGTTCTACCCTGAGTCGTCGCCAAGCCCTGTATTTGGTACGCCAGGTGTTATTTGGTCAGCATTAACGCTAGCAATTCTAACGCTACCCGTTGTAATTGTTTCGACTGAAGAAGGTTTATCACGTATTCCTAGTACAGTGCGCCATGGTTCACTTGCACTTGGCGCAACAAAAGCAGAAACGCTATGGCGTATCATCATTCCGATGGCAAGCCCAGCGATTATGACCGGTTTAATCTTAGCGGTTGCACGTGCAGCCGGTGAAGTAGCACCACTAATGCTTGTTGGTGTTGTTAAGATGGCGCCAACACTGCCACTTGACGGTAACTTCCCATACATACATTTAGATAGAAAATTTATGCACTTAGGTTTCCACATTTATGATGTTGGTTTCCAAAGCCCTAACGTAGAAGCGGCACGCCCGCTGGTATATGCCACGGCATTCTTACTGGTATCAGTAATTATCGCCCTGAATATCACCGCGATTGGTATTCGTAACCACTTACGCGAAAAGTTTAGAGCTCTTGAGCATTAATACAGAATTTTTATAGGTAGACAGAGATGATTACAGTTGCACCACAAGTAAACCAAGCGAAAAGCGCGGCAAAGCTAGATTTAGATAACCTAACTGCAGAACAAACTGCGTTAGAAATTAAAAACTTAGATCTATACTACGGTGATAAACAGGCACTTAGCAGCGTAAATATGAACATCCCGAAGGGTCAGGTAACGGCATTTATCGGTCCATCAGGTTGTGGTAAATCAACACTTTTACGTTGTATCAACCGTATGAATGACCTAGTTGATAGCTGTCGTATAGATGGTGAGATCTTACTACATGGTCACAATATCTATGATAAGAATGTAGATGTTGCTGCACTACGAAGAAATGTCGGGATGGTATTCCAACGTCCTAATCCATTTCCAAAATCGATCTACGAAAATGTCGTTTATGGCCTACGCTTACAAGGTATTAAAGAAAAGCGTAAACTAGACGAAGTGGTTGAACAATCTTTACGTGGCGCAGCGTTATGGGATGAAGTGAAAGACCGCTTACACGATAGCGCATTTGGTCTATCTGGTGGTCAGCAACAGCGTCTTGTTATTGCTCGCTCAATTGCTATCGAGCCTGAAGTACTACTTCTGGATGAGCCTACATCGGCACTAGATCCAATTTCTACTTTAGTTATCGAAGAGCTAATTAACGACTTAAAGAACAAGTTTACCGTGGTAATCGTTACTCACAACATGCAACAAGCCGCTCGTGTATCTGACCAAACTGCGTTTATGTACATGGGTGAGTTGATTGAGTATTCAGATACCAATACGTTATTTACAACACCAAGCAAGAAGAAAACAGAAGACTACATTACAGGCCGTTACGGTTAGTCAATAAAGTCACTTGGTCTCGTAGACGAAATTTATAGAGGTAGACAATGGAACATAATATCAATAAACACATTTCGGGCCGTTTTAATGAAGAGCTTGAAAATGTGCGAAACCATGTATTGAACATGGGAGGGTTAGTTGAGCAACAACTAAACAGTGCACTAGATGCTGTTAGCAATGGTGATGCAGAACTTGCACAAAAAGTACGTGAAAACGACTATAAAGTGAATGCAATGGAAGTGAACATCGACGAAGAGTGCACGCGCATCATTGCTCGTCGTCAGCCAGCAGCAAGTGACCTACGCCTTGTGATTGCAATTGCTAAAACAATTGCTGATTTAGAGCGTATTGGTGATGAAGCTGAGCGCATTGCTAAAGTAGCGCTGGACTCATTCACAAAAGATCAGCAAGACCTACTGGTGAACATTGAAAACATGGGTCGCCAAGTATCGAAAATGCTTCACGATGTTCTTGATGCATTTGCACGTATGGATGTGCAGTGTGCGTTTGAAGTACACAAAGAAGATGCCAAAGTTGACCGTGAATACGAAGCAATTACACGTCAGATCATGACATACATGATGGAAGATCCACGCTCAATTCCGAAAATTATGGATTTAGTGTGGTCAGTTCGTTCATTAGAGCGAATTGGCGATCGTTGCCAAAATATAGCTGAATACATCATCTATTTTGTAAACGGTAAAGATATTCGTCATACATCTCAAGAAGATATAGAAAAGTCGCTGTAAATTAAGCCGCTCCTTTTCATTATTAAATCGAGCGGCCCTTGGGCCGCTTTGTGTTTTATTGGTGATGTAAGGCAGAAAAAGCGTTCACAATCGAACACAATGCTGTAAAATTCGCAGCTGCCAAAGCATACTAATTTATAAAGGGTCAGTTATGCCTACAAATGCATTTTTAGGGGTTTTTGCTAAATCACCTATTAAGCCTATGGAAGATCACATTAAGAAAGCACATCAAGCAAGTAAAGCATTGATACCTTTCTTTAATCACGTTTTTAAAGCAGAGTGGCAAGAAGCGGAAGAAATCCGCCTAAACATTCGCAATTTAGAGCGTGAAGCTGATGAAATGAAACGTAACATCCGCCTTCAACTACCACGTGGTTTATTCATGCCCGTTGAGCGTACCGATTTGCTTGAGCTTGTTACCCAACAAGACAAAATTGCTAACAAAGCAAAAGACATTGCAGGTCGTGTAGTTGGTCGTGAGATGACTATTCCTACTGAAATACAAGAAGATTTTCTTGTTTATTTAACGCGTTGTGTTGATGCGACTAAACAAGCATCAAAAGCAATCAATGAGCTAGATGAGCTGCTAGAAACTGGCTTCAAAGGTCGCGAAGTTACTTTAGTTGAGAAAATGCTCGTTGAATTGGACGCTATTGAACAAGACACGGATGACATGCAAATCAAAATTCGCCGTCAATTGCGCGCCATCGAAAATGAACTTAATCCTGTCGACGTAATGTTCTTATACAAGATCATTGAATGGGTAGGCGAGCTTGCAGATATTGCTGAGCGCGTAGGTTCTCGTCTTGAGCTGATGTTAGCTCGTTAATTTCAAATCAGTTCAAAAACGAAAAAATTAAAGGTTCACACAATGGATATCATTGCAAATTACGGCACGATACTGGTTTTAACTGCCGCCGCAGTTGGTTTCTTCATGGCTTATGGTATTGGTGCAAATGATGTTGCCAATGCGATGGGTACATCAGTTGGCTCAAAAGCACTTACAATTAAACAAGCAATCATCATCGCGATGGTGTTTGAATTCGCTGGCGCATACCTTGCTGGTGGTGAGGTTACATCTACAATCCGAAAAGGAATTATTGATGCGACGCCATTTATGGACATACCGGAACTTATGATCCTTGGTATGATTGCCGCACTATTCGCTGCGGGTAGCTGGTTATTGATTGCCTCTTTCTTAGGCTGGCCTGTATCTACGACTCACTCAATCATTGGTGCCATCATTGGTTTCGCTCTGGTTGCTGTCGGTAGCGAAGCAATCCAATGGAACAAGGTAATGGGTATTGTTGGTAGCTGGATTGTTACCCCTGCTATTTCTGGTTTTATTGCATACCTGATCTTTATGAGTGCGCAAAAGCTAATTTTTGACACTGATGCACCACTGAAAAATGCTAAGCGTTTCGTACCTGTGTATATGGGTCTAGCAGGCTTTATCATGTCACTGGTAACAATTAAGAAAGGCTTGAAGCACATTGGTATTGATTTAGGTGCTGTTGAAGGCTACGCGCTTTCTATCGCGATTGCAGTTGTCGTAGCTGTTATTGGTAAGATTGCTATTGCGCGTCTGAAAATCGATCCTAAAGCTGACAAAGCAATGCAATTTAACAACGTTGAGAAAGTGTTCGCAGTACTTATGGTACTAACAGCATGTTGTATGGCTTTCGCACACGGTTCAAACGATGTTGCTAACGCGATTGGTCCACTAGCTGCTGTTGTAAACATTGTTGAGCACAACGGTGAAATCGCTAAGAAAGCGGCTATCGCATGGTGGATTTTACCACTAGGTGGTTTAGGTATTGTTGCTGGTCTTGCTATCTTAGGTAAGAAAGTAATTAAAACAATCGGTGAAGGTATCACGCACTTAACACCAAGCCGTGGTTTTGCTGCAGAACTTGCTGCGGCTTCTACAGTTGTTATCGCTTCAGGTACTGGTTTACCTATTTCTACTACACAAACACTGGTGGGTGCGGTACTAGGTGTAGGTATGGCACGTGGTATTGCGGCACTTAATATGGGTGTTGTAAGAAACATTGTAGTTTCTTGGGTAATTACATTGCCAGTTGGCGCAGCCCTTGCTATTGTTATTTTCTACGTACTGAGAACTGCCTTCGGGGTATAAAAAGTACTAAAAGACTTTTAGCTTGAAAAGATCTCAATGCCTTAGGTATTGGGGTCTTTTTATTTTCAGGTAGAGTATGAATAACTTACCAAGTATAAAACAACTACAGTATTTACTAGCAGTCCATCAACATCAACACTTTGGCCGCGCAGCCAGCGCCTGTTTTATTGGTCAATCTACATTAAGTAGTGCAATTCAAAATCTAGAAGAAACTTTAGGTTGCCAGCTCATAGAGCGCGAAAACCGCAGTTTAATGTTTACAGCTATTGGTGAGGAAGTTGTAGAGAAAGCCCGTAAAATTATTGACGACACTCTTAGTCTAAAAGAGCTTACAAAGAGCTTTTTAACGCCTTTAAGCGGGACACTTACTCTTGGTGTGATCCCAACGATTGCCAGCTTTATTGCTGCGCCCTTATATCATTTCTGCAAACAAACCTTTACTGAGTTAGAGTTAGTCTTGGTTGAAGATACCAGCGACAAGCTACTCGATAAGCTAGAGCACGGACAAATTGATATGGCTTTACTGGCCTTGCCATTTGATACTGAAAAGTTTCATACCCAAGTACTTGCCAAAGATCACTTCAGTCTAGTGCATCATAAAGATTACACTCCAGCGGATGGTGTAGAAGATTTTAATCTGTTACCTGATGCTAGCGTGTTTTTACTTGAACGTGAGCATTGTATGACTGGGCACGCGCTAAGTGCCTGTCATTTAAATCGCTCAAGCTGTATTAATCCATTTGAAGCGGCAAGCTTACATACTTTATTAAGTATGGTTGAACACCAACTGGGTGTTACTTTCCTACCTCAAATGGCCATAAATGCCGGCATTTTAGATAAGAAAGATATGGTCGCAACGCCATCTCAAGGCGATGCTTACCGAGAAATAGGTATCGTGTGGCGTAAAACCACAGGCCGGATCAGAGACTTTAGGCTGTTTAGCCAACAGTTAGAGCTATTTCTTAACAAGCAATGTAGCTTAGACGGTCAGTGTGACAACGAATAAAGCCTCTACCTCTAAATAAAACCCCAAATAAAAAATTTGGGGTTTTTTATTATTTAAACAAACTATTTTTTTCCTTCCCTCGACTAACATAATAACAAAACCATAAAAGGCAGATCAGATGACGAGGCTAGTGTGTTTTTTCAATCACTTGAAACATTAATTGCTAAAGCGCAGCAAGGTAATAAACGGGCGTGGTTGAAATTAGTCAAGCAGCACGAAACACAGGTGTATAACTATTGTTTAAGGATGCTAAGCCACCCTGATGATGCAATGGATTTGATGCAAGAAGTGTTTATTTCTGTATATAAAAGCTTGCCAAGTTTTCGCGGGGAATCGAGTTTTAACACTTGGCTCTATCAAATTGTGCACAGGCGCAGTGTTGAATATTATCGCCGCCGTAAGCTGCATCAGAGCTTGGATTCTGTACCAGAAGAAAGTTGTGAGCAGAGTGAGTTAGAAACCAATCGACTGCAATCCGAGCAGCATTATGAGCTCAAAGAAATGATGAATAAATTACCCTGGGAGCAACGCTTGGTGGTGGAGTTAAAATTTTTTCAGCACTGTACGTTTGAAGAGATAGCTGAGCAATTAGGTATTTCAACCAATACAGCTAAATCGAGACTATACAGTGCACTTGGTAAGTTAAAAGTGCATTTGGAGGCCGTAGATGGCTAATTTAGATTCATTGTTTAGCGCATGGTTAGAAGGCGAAAGTCTTACAGATGAGCAAATTGCGTTGCTACAGGCCAATGCTGAATATGCATTAATGATGAGTAATGCAATGCAATGGCAACAGCAAAGTCAGAATTATGAAACGGTGTCAGTACCAAACTGGGATCGAGAGTCCAGTATGCCAAAAGTACAAAAATCGAATCTGTTTTTTGGTTCAGGGATGTGGGCAGTGGCTGCATCAATTGCATTTTGCGCGTGGCTTTTTGTTAGTAATCCACAGCAAGGAAATCAGCAATTACTCGAGCAAGTGGCCAAACAAACCAATTTATTAGAGTCACAACAAAAGCAAATAGATCAATTGCAAAATATTATCACTGCGCAAAATGAAGTGCAGCAGCAACAAATGTATCAGTTAGCAAAAGAAGCTATTAAGACGGGGCGAGTAGAGCGTCAGGAAGATATTGCCAGTGTGCTTGCATATATTAAAACGCAGCGAGCCCAAGACCAAGCGTACTTACGTATGCAATTAAATGATTTAGCAGAGCAAGTGGATGGTAGCCCATTGCCAACCGTTGCCAATAACTTGGAGTATTAAGATGTCAAAATACAAATCAACCACAGCTGCCTTATTGCTTTGCACAGTAGTAAGCTTATCAGCACAAGCAAGTGATGAATTAGATCAAATTCAGCGAGAAGTAGGCATAATGGAAAAAATCCTAACAGCCGCATTAAAACAAGATACCGATAACAAGGTAAGAAACGTGTCTTCAAGTTATTTGCAGCACCAAGGCGTGGTGTTTAGCTTTGATGTGCGAGGTAGCTCACGTTGGTCTTCAGTATTTGCGACTGTGCCTGATGCCCCCCTTCCACCACTGCCAGATATCGATTTTGAAGAGCTGGCTGAAATAGAAGTGCTGGGCGAACATGTGCAAGTGATTAGCGATGCTGTCGTAGTGAAAACCCAAGAGGCCTATCAACAAGCCATGGAAGTAATGCGAGAAAGCGCTGAACGAGTTCGTGAAGTAGCTGAACAAGAGCGCGATGTTAGCCGTGAAATCCGCGACCTTGAACGTGAAAAGCGCGACCTTGAATTTGACCGCCGTCACGATAAAGATGCGAAAGAGCAAGAGCTCGAAAAGCGTAAACAGGCTTTGCAAGCATCTATCAAAGAGCTTGAAAAACAGCAGCAAAAGTTGTCATTAAAACAGCAAGAAATGCGCAAAGAGTTAGCTGAGAAGAAGCAAGCGCGTGTTAAAGAACAAAAACAGCAATTGGCCGCCTTAGCTCAGCAAGTAGATAAAAGTTTATCACTGACCTTATGTGATTATGGTAGCGGCTTAAGAAGTCTACCTAATGATGAGCATGTCAGTTTTATCATTCGTGGTGTTAGCGAAGGTAAAAGTGAGCAAGTAAAAGTGTTTAAAAAATCAGATATTAAAAAGTGTGTGGTTGGTGATATAAAAGCTGCACAATTACTTGATAAAGCATCAAGTTATAGCTTTTAAGCTTTCACACTCCCAACTAAAAAAGCAGCCTAAAGTGGCTGCTTTTCATTCATTGAAAATGGTTTTAAGTCGGGTAAAAACAACAAGTAAACCCACACGACTAAATTAAAGTAAGGTACTAACCCTAGCCCTGTAAATGTTTTTACCGGATACCCTTTAAAGGTCGCATTACGGTAACATTGATACGCTATCCCTAGATTCACAATCAGTAACAAAACGATTAGTTGTGTCATCACTTTTCTCCTTTATACCGTCAATACATGGACTTAATGATGTTAAGTTATATTATGTATGTTTAATATAATATGCAATGTCATGTTTTTTTTGGATAATCACCATAAATGCATGACATTTCATCTTGCTGTGGATTTAAGTATAGATGAGTATTGTCAGTATGGAAGTTTAAAAACTAATAAAAAATGTTTAAAAATGTATTTAATTTAAGCTTTTTAAGGCTAGATAATTGTTAGTTAAACAGATTATTTTCAGATATTTTTTTAAGCTCGTCGTTTATTTTTTCAACCGGTACAGGACGAGCAATAAAGTAACCTTGACCATAGTCGACACCAATCTCTTTTAGCGCTAAGAATATCTCTTTATTTTCAACATATTCAGCAACAGAGCGTTTATCTAAAGAAGTACTAATGTCATTAATCGCTTTCACAAGCGCTAAATCGATGGGGTCATTCAACATGTCGCGGACGAATGAGCCATCAATTTTTACATGCTGAGCAGGTAATTGTTTAAGGTAGTTAAAAGTACTAAAGCCAGTTCCAAAGTCATCAATAGAGAAGTGGCAACCTAAGCCGTTTAATCGCTCGATCATGGCACGGGTAGCAGCAAGGTTATTGATACTTGCAGACTCAGTGATCTCAAAAATAATGCGTGTTGGTTCAACACAGTATTCTTTTAAGCTCGACTCAATATGTGGCAGCAAGCGCTCATCTAAAAATGACTGTGCAGACAAGTTAATCGCAACTTGATTTAGTTCGGGGTACTTGGCAACGCTTTTAATAGCATTACGAATTACACATTGATCCATCAAAAAGGTATCGTTTAAAAGCTCTAGTGCAGGAATAAACTGGTTAGGGTAGATGAGTTCATCATCAAGCGTTAAGCGTAATAAAGCTTCAAAATAGGCAACGTGACCTTGCTTGAAATCCCAAATCGGTTGATAGTGTAATTCGATAGCATCATGTTGTAATGCTTGGCGAATACTGTGGCCCCACTCAAGGCCAGCTTGTAAACTGTTGTGGCTAGAGTCTTCCTTCGAGTAGCAATGAACTAGATTTCGGCCTAAGCTCTTTGCCACATACAGAGCAATATCAGCTTGCTTTAAACACTCACTTGGATCGTTATTTTCAGCGGTTATTTGGGTTAAACCTATCGAGCAGCTAATTGAGTATTCTTGACCTTCTGAGTGAAAACGGTGTTTTTCAATCGCCATACAAATACTTTCTGCAACTAAGTGCGCATCGAGTAAGTTGGTATTTTTTAAGATCACGGCAAATTCATCACCACCTATACGGCAGATCAGGTGCTCCTCACTGATATTTGTAATGAATAACTGAGCAACCTCTTTTAAAACGATATCACCTTGTTGGTGACCTTTACTGTCATTGATAATTTTAAAGTGATCTAAGTCGATATAAATGAGCGCATGCTCGGTATCATTACTGGTGTATTTAGCTTTACAAATACGTTGTAATTGTTGGTCAAAGTAGTAGCGGTTATGCAGCTCTGTAAGCGTATCATGGAGCGCTAAGTGACGTAGTTGCAGTTCAGCTTGCTTACGTTCATGGATGTTATCGATAGTAGCAGTTATGGTTGCTGAGTTTTGGCTATTTTTAATCAGCTGTAAGCGGCACTCAACCCAAATTGCATTGCCATTTTTGTGCTTTAACTGAATTTCAACTTGTTGCTGTAACTCGCCACCACGCAAGATACTCTGAATTGTAGCCTGCAGCTTTGTTTTGCACTCAGGCAAACAAAAGTCAGTTAATGATTTCGCCAAACTAGACTTAATGCCGTAGCCCGTTAGGTGCTCCCAGGCAGGGTTAATAAAGCGAATATTACCCTCTTGGTTAAACTCAAGTACCACAGTATTGAGATGTAATAAAATACGTTGGTGGGCAGAAAACAGCTCTTTATAACGGCTTTGGCTCTGACTTAGTTGTTCTACTTTTTGCGCAAACTCTGCGTAGCTCACCATAAAGTCTTCACGACGGGCGGCATGGTCGCAGACTTTACTCAATAACGAATGATCGTAAGGTGCGCGAATAAAATCAGTGACGCCAGAAAGTAACAATTGCTCAGCGTAATCTGCATCATTGTTATCTATGATGGTTACAATTGCTTGTTTAGGGTTGTGCTGTAAAATTTCACTAATCAATCCGGCTGCGGTATCAGAGTGAGATTCAGTGGCATCTATCAGTACAATGGCAAACTTTTGCTGCAAATAGGTGGCAAGGGCCGCTTTTGTTGATGTGGTATGGGTAATAGCGAAGCTGAGTTTTAGCTGTTCGCTAATGTCATTTGCTTTACGGTTATCTGTTTCAAGTAGTAATAAATTAAGGCGACTACTTTTTTCAAGGTGAGTTGATAACACGTTTGCCAGTACTTGCGGTAGCATATCTTGGCGCTCAAACGGCAGTACGGCATCAATACCATAGCTTCGTGCAGTGGTTTCGGCTATACGTTCACAATAAATTGGAGGAGTAAGTAAAATCGGTGTGTTTTTTGGGGTCTTTAATAACCCAGAGCGAATCATGCGCGAGAAGCGCCAGCCATCAATTTTACCGACCTCAAGGCCTGTAATGATAATATCCACAGGGTGGCTTTTGAGAATTTTTAGCGCATCTTGAGAGTCACTAGCTTCGATAAAGGTGAAGACATTAAGCTTATTTAATGTAGTCTTAATTGTTTCACGCTCAGCAACGCTCGCGTTCAAAATTAGCAGCTTTAACTGCTTTGCCATGGCGCTACTACCTCTTACTTAACCCATGTTTAGTGAATAAGCTAGAATAATGACATTTTGCCTAATCTACAAGCAAACTTTACCTAAAAGCGGTTATAAAGCACTTAAGTTTAAAATCGCCTTTAGCGAGCGCTAAGATGGTGCAGGGCTTTGCTTGAGGTAGTGGGCGTATCAGAGTAAACTTGGCGCGTTTTTATTAATGAGAGATATGCTCCATGCGCGTAGCTGATTTTAGCTTTGACCTTCCTGATGAATTAATTGCTCGTTTTCCTAAAGCAGATCGAACTAGCAGCCGTTTACTGACGCTTGATGGCCCGTCAGGGCAAGTTGAGCACAAAGTATTTAGTGATATTTTATCGCTCGTTAACGAAAATGACTTATTAGTTTTTAATAACACCAAAGTGATCCCTGCTCGCATGTTCGGGCAAAAAGAGTCGGGTGGTAAGCTAGAGGTATTGGTCGAGCGTGTGCTTGATGAGCACCGAGTGCTGGCTCATGTACGTGCCAGCAAATCACCAAAACCAGGATCAAAAATCATTCTTGAAGGTAAAGCTGAAGCAATCATGGTTGCCCGTCACGGTGAGCTATTTGAACTTGAATTTGCCAAAGACGAAAATGTACTTGATATTCTTAATGACATTGGGCACATGCCATTGCCACCCTATATTGACCGCCCTGATAACGAATCAGACCGTGAGCGTTACCAAACAGTATATGGTGAAAAACCAGGTGCAGTTGCAGCCCCAACTGCAGGCCTGCATTTTGACGATAAGTTAATGGCAGCCTTAAAAGATAAAGGCATTAACATGGCGTTTGTGACTTTGCATGTTGGTGCAGGTACTTTCCAGCCTGTGCGCGTTGACTCAGTTGATGAGCATGTCATGCACTCAGAGTACATCGAAGTACCAGATGAAGTGGTTAAAGCGGTAGCTGAAACGAAAGCAAAAGGTGGTCGTGTAATTGCGGTGGGTACTACGTCAGTGCGTTCGTTAGAGTCAGCTGCTAAAGTGCACGGCGGCAAATTAGATACATACTTTGGTGATACCGATATCTTTATCTACCCGGGTTATCAGTTCAATGTGGTTGATGCCATGGTGACAAATTTTCACTTACCTGAATCAACGTTAATCATGTTAGTGAGTGCTTTTGCTGGCCAAGAGAACATTATGGGTGCCTACCATACGGCTATTGAGCAGCAGTATCGCTTCTTTAGTTATGGTGATGCGATGTTCTTAACGCGCAAATAACTATAAAAAGCCCAGTTTTTTAACTGGGCTTTTTATTTTCGAATTTAGCCCAATTTATAGTAATAAACCCGCAAACAGGGTAGAATCGAGCGGTTAAATTATAGCTTGTTGGACTGTTTTTCCGACACTGAGGATAATATGAAATTTGAATTAGACCGCACTGACGGTAAAGCGCGCCGCGGCCGCTTGATTTTTGAACGTGGTGTTGTAGAAACGCCAGCATTTATGCCAGTAGGTACTTACGGTACTGTTAAAGGCATGACGCCTGACGAAGTGAAAGATACCGGCGCGCAAATTTGCCTAGGTAACACTTTCCACTTAATGCTGCGCCCTGGTACAGAAATCATTAAGCAACACGGTGATTTACACGACTTTATGAATTGGGATCGTCCAATCCTAACTGATTCAGGCGGTTTCCAAGTATTCAGCTTAGGTGCAATGCGTAAAATCACTGAAGAAGGCGTAATGTTCAGCTCACCAGTTAATGGTGAAAAAATCATGCTTTCGCCAGAAAAAGCGATGCAAGTTCAGCGTGATTTAGGCTCTGACATCGTGATGATTTTTGACGAATGTACGCCATACCCTGCGACAGAAAAAGAAGCTAAAGATTCTATGGAGTTATCACTTCGTTGGGCTAAACGTTCAAAAGAAGGTCATGGCGATAACCCAGCTGCGCTATTTGGTATTATTCAAGGTGGTATGTATCCTGAGCTTCGTGCACAATCACAAAAAGGCCTAGAAGAAATCGGCTTTGATGGTTATGCCTTAGGTGGTTTATCGGTAGGTGAGCCGAAAAATGAGATGATCAATATTCTTGATCACTGTGCTTACAAAATGCCTGAAGACAAGCCTCGTTACTTAATGGGCGTTGGTAAACCAGAAGATTTAGTTGAAGCGGTTCGCCGTGGTATCGATATGTTTGACTGTGTAATGCCTACGCGTAACGCTCGTAACGGTCATTTATTCGTAACAGGCGGCATTGTTAAAATCCGTAATGCAGTCCATAAAACAGACACGGGTCCACTGGATCCAGAGTGTGATTGTCATACTTGTAAAAACTATTCACGTGCATACTTGCATCATCTTGATAAATGTAATGAAATCTTAGGCGCACGTCTAAACACGATTCATAACTTACGTTATTATCAACGCGTGATGGAAGGCTTACGTAATGCCATTAGCAATGGCAAACTAGACGAATTTGTTGCAGATTTTTATGCACGCCGCGGCCAAGAAGTGCCTGAGCTTGCAGATACATCAGATTAAATTTTTAGAAAAATTAAAGAGGAAGTGAAATGAGTTTATTCATCTCAAACGCCCACGCAAGTGCGGCAGGTGCAGCACCAGCAGGTGGTGGCATGGAAATGCTGATCATGTTGGGTATTTTCGGTCTGGTATTTTATTTCTTAATCTACCGTCCACAAGCTAAGCGCGTAAAAGAGCATAAAGCACTAATGAGCGCAATGGCAAAAGGCGACGAAGTACTAACGCAAGGTGGTTTAGTGGGTAAGATTGCTAAAATCGCTGATGACAAAGACTTCATCGTGATTTCATTAAATGACCAAGCAGAAGTAACAGTACAAAAATCAGCTGTTTCTGCAGTATTGCCTAAAGGCACTATGAAGTCGCTATAACAATAAAAATAAGGACTCACACGTGTTAAACAAGTTTCCATTATGGAAGTATTTACTTGTTCTTGTAGTGTTAGTCGTTGGTATTTTATATGCCTCTCCTAACTTGTATGGCCGTGACCCGGCCATACAAGTATCGGGCACTAAAGGTACTGATGCTGACCTCAGCGTACTCGATAAAGTAAATGCGACTCTCAAAGAACATAACGTTACTGTTAAATCAAGTAAACTTGAAGACGGACAAATTCTGGTTCGTTTTAAGAATGTTGAAGAGCAACTAAAAGCGCAAGATCTACTGCGTGATTCCCTTAGTGAAGATTATATCTCTGCAATCAATATGGCTCCTGCTCAACCAGAGTGGTTAAAGTCACTGGGTGGTAACCCAATGAAGCTAGGCCTAGATTTAAGCGGTGGTGTTCACTTTACTATGGAAATCGACATGGCGACGGCGGTTGATACTCAGCTTGAGCAAATGGAACAAGATTTCAAAAGTGACTTACGTGAAGAAAAACTACGTTATCGTACTATTCGCCGTGTAGCGAATAGTGAGCGATTACGTGTTGAAATGCGTAACGAAGAAGATAAAGACGCTGCAGAGCGTTTCTTATCAACACGTTACCCATTAAACGTTTATGTTGATGATAGCAGCAGCGATAATGCTTTTTATGCCAGCATGAGTGAGCAAAAGCTTAAAGAAATTCGTGATTACGCTATCAAACAAAACGAAACGATTATACGTAACCGTATTAACCAGATTGGTGTTGCAGAGCCGAACGTACAGCGTCAAGGTGCTGAGCGCATTATCGTGCAGCTTCCGGGTGTACAAGATACAGCTCGTGCAAAAGAAATTCTTGGTGCAACAGCAACATTAGAATTCCGCGAAGTTGATGAAAACGCAGATGCAAGTGCTGCGCTTCAGGGCCGTTTACCGCCTGGTACTGAAATGATTATGGCTCGTGAAGGTTACCCTGTGGTACTTAAGCAACGCATCATCCTTGAAGGTAGCCACATTACTGGCGCGCAATCAGGTATGGATGAGTATCAACGTCCACAAGTTAGCATCACGCTAGACAGTAAAGGTGGCGCGAAAATGAATGCGTTCACTAAGCGTGCGATCGGTAAACGCATGGCAACGGTATTTATCGAATATAAGCCATCAGGTAAAACAGATGAAAATGGTAAAGCACTTCCACCAATTAAAGTTGAAGAAGTGATTAACGTGGCGACGATTCAAGCGCGTCTAGACCGTTCATTCCGTATTACTGGTATCGATAACCCAGCTGAAGCACATAATCTTAGCTTATTACTACGTGCGGGTGCACTTGTTGCGCCAATTCAAATTGTTGAAGAGCGCACGGTAGGTCCAAGCTTAGGTCAGGAAAACATTGAAGCGGGTATGACCGCGGTTGTGCTTGGTTTCGTGTTTGTACTTTTATTTATGCTTGTTTATTACAAAGGTTTCGGCATGGTGGCGAATATCGCCCTAGGTGCCAACTTAGTACTAATCGTCGGTGTAATGTCGCTTATCCCAGGTGCAGCGCTAACGCTACCGGGTATTGCCGGTATCGTACTAACCGTAGGTATGGCCGTTGATGCTAACGTACTTATCTTCGAACGTATTCGTGAAGAACTTGCAGATGGACGCAGTCCACAACAAGCGGTTCATTTTGGTTACGACAGCGCGTTTAGCACAATTTTAGATGCTAATATCACAACGCTTATCGCAGCAGTGATCCTATTTGCAGTGGGTACTGGTCCTATTGCTGGTTTCGCAGTAACGCTAGCGATTGGTATTATCACCTCTATGTTTACAGCCATTGTTGGTACCCGTGCGGTAATCAACTTGTTTATTGGCGGTAAGCGCGTTGAGAAGTTGTCGATTTAGGAGTCAGCATGCAAATTTTAAAACTCGGTGGTAAAACACTCCCGTTTATGAAGTTAAGAAAGTTTGCCATGGCACTATCAACTTTGTTGATTTTGGCTTCTTTCGTATCGTTTTTTACTAAAGGCTTAAATTTTGGTCTCGACTTCACTGGCGGTACCGCTGTTGAGGTAGGCTTTACACAGGCACCTGATCTTAAAGAAGTTCGTGATGCAATCACTGAAAGTGGCTTTGAAGATTTTTCGGTGCAACTGTTTGGCTCAAGTAAAGAGATTCTAGTGCGTCTTGCTCCGCAAGGTCCTGGCGTAAAAGCAGAAGTAATTGGTAACCAAATCATTACGGCATTACAAAAAGTTGAGTCGACAGTAGAAATGCGTCGTATCGAATTTGTTGGCCCAAGTGTTGGTGAAGATCTGAAAGAGCAGGGTGGCCTTGCCATGTTAACTGCGCTTATCTGTATCTTAATTTACGTTGCGTTTCGTTTTGAATGGCGTTTTGCGGTCGGTGCAGTATCAGCACTATTACACGACGTTATCATTACATTAGGTTTATTCTCAGTGCTTGGCCTTGAGTTTGACTTAACGATTCTTGCGGCAATTTTGGCGGTAATAGGCTACTCACTCAACGATACCATCGTTGTATCTGACCGTATCCGTGAAAATTTCCGTAAGGTGCGTATTGATGACACGATTGAAATTATCGATATTTCATTAACGCAAACGTTAAACCGTACCCTAGTAACTTCAATCACCACTATCTTAGTATTGATTGCGTTATTTGGCTGGGGTGGTCAAACGATCCACGGTTTCGCAACTGCATTACTATTTGGTGTATTCATCGGTACTTACTCATCTATCTATGTTGCCTCAGCTGTAGCAATTGCAATGGGTGTAAGTAAAGAAGACTTAATTCCAGAAGTAATAGAAAAAGAAGGTGCGGATCTCGATCCTATGCCTTAACCAGTGTTACAAAGAAAAACCGCCATAGGGCGGTTTTTTTTTGAATAATATCTTTTTAAACTTACCTTACCTGATCCTTACTTAACAATGCTTCCATAATGTGCTCTATCGCCACTCCCGCATAAAGTTTACTGATGTAATATTTATATTCATCACAAAATGACTTGTTTTCAATAATAGGGCCGAAAATGCTCGGTTGCTCAAGAAAAGCGAGTGGTGAGATTCGTGATACATGAGCTGCCTGCTGTAATGTTTCAGCTATATCATCGATAACCTCTAAAGGCTTACCTTGTTGCGATGAATGAGTGTCGCTGTATAAGCACCAAGCTGCAATCACTAAATTAGCAATTGGAGTATTCCCACCAATTTTAAAGTTTTCTAAAATAGTAGGCACTAAAAAGGTAGAGACCTTACTTGCGCTTTGAGAGCAAATTCGTGTAAGGCTGTCTTTGATGTTAGGGTTTGCAAATCGAGCTATCAGCGTTCGCTTATAATCACTTAGATCAATACCGGGCACGTCATCTAAAATAGGTGTTACTTCGTTATCCATGAAATTGCTTATTACTGCTGCAAATAAGGGATCTGAAATTGTTTGTTCTATGGTTTGATAGCCACGCAAAGAACCGAGTATTCCCAAAACAGTATGACTCGCATTTAACAAGCGAATTTTCATGGTTTCATAAGGAGTTACATCAGTTACTACTTTTGCACCTACTTTCTCCCAAGCTGGGCGTTGTTGACAAAACTTATCCTCGATGACCCATTGGTGAAAAGGCTCACAAGTGACAGGCCATGAATCGATTACTCCCATTTGTTCAGCTAGAGCAATATCTTTATCAGTGGTTGCAGGCGTTATACGATCGACCATTGCATTAGGGAAGCTAACTTGACTTACTACCCAATCAGCAAGCTCTGAGTCAAACGAACTAATGTAAGTAACTAACATTTTCCGTATTACGTCACCGTTGTGTTGAACATTATCACAAGACTGAATTGTAAATGGTTTTTTGCCACTTTTTCTACGGCGATCTAAAGCAGCAGCAAGGTAGCCAAAAATCAGCTTTGGCTTGTTTGGGTTTGCTAAATCATGTTGTATATCGGGGTTTGAAAAATCGAACTCGCCGGTAGATGGGTCATAATTATAACCCCCTTCTGTTATTGTTAATGAAACAATCTGAGTTTCATCAGCGGCCATTTTATTTATTACGGCTTCTGGATCATCCGGCGCTAAGAGAAAATCGGTTAAACAGCCAATTACTTGCACATCAGTTTTGCCACTTGGGTGTTTTACTAATAGAGAGTACAGATAATCTTGTGCTTCTAGAGATTGCTTAATAGCCCGATCAGCCTCGCGTAAGCCTATACCGCATATGCCCCAACCTAAATCTCCCGTATGGTTGATGTAGTTATCAGTATAGAAAGCTTGATGAGAGCGGTGAAACCCGCCCACACCAACATGGACAATCCCGGCTTTTAGTGATTGTCGGTTATAACGCGGCACCGATATAGATGTAGGAAATGAGCTCAGTGTTGAGTTATTTAAAGAAAGTGCGCTCATGTTTTGCCTCCGAGCAGTTAAACGGCTGAAAATTGTTTTTTACGTTGCATAGCCCAGTACGCACAAACGAAATAAATGATGGTACATGCGAATCCACTATTGAAAAATAATGTTCTATTGTATTCATATGAAGCAACATCAGGTGAGTAGAACATGGTATTTGCTGCTAGCACCACAGTGATACCTAAACTTAACCAAGCAACCGAAGTGAGTACTTTGGTTAGCAGACGTGTATCAAGAATAAATGATGGCTCATTGGCTGCTTGCTCGGCGTGAAATCTTTCTACTTTTTTATCAAAATTAGCAAGATCTGCTTCTTCTTCAGGATATTTATGTGCAGCTCCACTTCGTTTTGCTAAAAATATATATACGACAATACTGAAAACCCAAGTCGGTAAGAAAAGGTAGTAGAATGGGATTATATTGATCGCGTTTAATGTAAATCCGAAAACCAAACCAAGTGCCCACGCAATCACAGCCGCAGAGCTATGCTCAAGCTTTTTATAGGTAACCCAATAACGAGTTAGCCCTATCTTTGGAAATAAAAAGTGTTCAGCAAAAACGATGGCACCTACAGGTACGACTAAAAGCCCTGCGTATGTTAGTAATGGGAGTAACTTAGTAAATACAAATGGAAAGCAAGCAATTAAAACAGTAACTATGCCCACCAAAAATGTCGTTCTGGTACGCGATAGGTTACTAAATATAGCTTGTGCAGCAAGACCTGCTCGGTATAAGTTTGCATTTGCTGTTGTCCAGCCTGCAACAATAACAATAACTAACCCAGATAATCCAAGAGCATGGAACGCAACATCACCTGGATCTAGCTCCGTAATAGACTTTTTCACAAGGACAGCTGTGCCCGCACCCATAATACCAGCGGAGATCCAAGCGATATAGTGACCAAATAACATACCTGCTGATGTACATAAGCCATAGCTTTTTTTCTTCGCGTAACGTAGTAGGGCCATGTCTATTAAACCAAAATGAGTAATCGTGTTCGCTGCCCAAGAAAAACCGATGACTTCTAACAGCCCAATGCCTGGCTCACCATTAGCATCTAACCCAGTCCATACGGAGACACTGCCAATGTGCATAAAGTCTCTCCAGCTGGAGACTGAGGTTTCACCAATTACAGAATTTGCAAGTTCAGGCATGAGTACTAATGGACCGCTGATGAACATAACAAATAACCATGGAGCACAAATACCTGAGAATTGCGATACAGCATTAAAACCATACATGGCAACCAATACAACGATAATGCCAACGGCAAGAACGACCATGACAAACCATGCGTTTGTTGGATACCAATTTAATTGAGCGGGAATATCAAGTGCAAAGCGAACAGCCGTTGCAGAGACGGTGATCATAGCTGCAGAAATGACTGTAAAGATTATTACGTTCGCCCAGTTATACAACCGGGTCATAGAGTTTCCTGCTATTTTTTGAAGGTAAGTATATAGACTCAGGCGTGTTTCAACCGCTATCGGGGTTGTGATTAGTGTCCAGCTCAGCACGGCGAGAATATTACCTATTAGTAAACCAAGCAGAATATCTGTCATGGTTGCACCAAGTGCAACAAAGGTTGCACCAAATACAAATTCGGTGGCAGCAACATGCTCACCAGCGTATAAACCTAAAAAATGTCTCCATCCTTTGAGCTTATGTTTTGCAATAGGCAATTGTTCTTCTTCTATGTGGTTTAGGTCTTTATGATCACTTTTCATAAGTAACGATCCCAGTACTTTTTAGGCATGCTGATTTGCAAGTGAATAGCTTAAACCGCATTTTTATTTGTGTGCTTATTGCTTAACACTTAAAACTTTTTATTAGACAAATAGAAAATTTCAAATTCAACATGCCCATGATTGTTGTCATTGAGCATTTACATAAAAGCAAATGCTTTCTTGGGCAAATCTATGCCTGTTGGGCATAATCCTACGGTGTTTGTTTTTTGTCAATGTTAATAAACTAGTCTGCTCAATCGGTTAATTGTTAATAATAAGTCGAAGTAATTACACTTGTTTAGCAAACTTAAACCTCATTAAATTATGCTTAGTTAAGTTATTAAACTTTATTCATTCTCATCAATGTTTTATTTGTTTTTGGTTTTGTCTGCAAGCACTGGTCGCATTAACGAGGATTAGTTTTATCCATTCCAATTTATCTTTGGTAGATTTCAATTTCTTTTTATTAGAATTTAGGCTCTATTTTTTGATGTTGACAAATATAGTGTGTGTTAGGAATATGCTCATGCTGGTGTCATTTGCTCTTGTTGCAAGCGCTAGACACCAAGATACTGATTAAGCTAGGACAATTTTAAAATGGAGAGCATGCATATGAACAAAAATCAACAACCTAAGTTTTGTCGTATATTGAAAGGGAGAAGCTATCGCTATTCTAATGTAGCTAGACTTCAATCTATTGCAGCCATTATGTTGCTGTATTCTCAGTCAGGACATACAGCTAATAGTTTTGATGTTCACAGCCATTTAAGTGGCGATTGGCTAGGGGCAAGAGATAAGCTAGCAGAGCAAGGAGTGAATATTCGTTTAGGCTACTTCAGCCAAACAGCGCATAACTTAAAAGGAGGAGAAAGCACAGAAACAGCCTATGCAGATCAGTTTTTTGTCGGTGGCTACTTTAATTTAGAAAAATTGGTTAATTGGTCTGGCGCCGAATTTAAAGTGGAGCTTACTAATCGTAATGGCGAGCTTATTAATGAAAAAGCAAATTTGCCTGTTTTGCTGCAATCGCAACAAATTTATGGTCGAGGCAATGTAACTCGTTTAACCCAATTTTCGTTAACTCAGCATTTATTTGAAGATCAACTTAGCATTAAAGTGGGTCGAATTTACCCAAGTGCTGATTTTTTTGCGATGAGTTGTGCCTTTCAGCACCTGACATTTTGTAGTGGTGGTTCATCTAATTATTTGAGTAGTAGCTGGTATGGTGACCCTCTTAGTGCATTAGGAATGCAATTAACATACAAAGTGACTGATAATTTGCTTTTTAAACTAGGCAGTTATGATGCAAACCCTGCAACCATGTCATTAAATCAGGGGCTAAAATTAACAACATCAGGTGAAATTAACGGAACTACCTTGGTTAGTGAGCTGGAATATAAAAGGGATTACAAAAATGGTTTAGATGGCGATTATCGGTTTGGCATTGTCCGTAGTAGTTTAGATAAAACTAAACTAGTCAATAACGCTGGTTATCCTGCAGGCACGACAAACGATATGGTTGCTATAGAGGATACTGATAACGCATTTTATTTTAATATTGAACAACAGCTTACTCGTAATGTATCAGGAGGTGGCTTACGTATATTTGCGAGTATGATTCATGCTGATAAAAGCATCAGTGCTATTGGCGAAGTTTTGGCTTTTGGCGGATATATTGATGCACCATTGGTTAGTAGACCAAACGATCGTATAGGTTTTGCAGTAGGTCGAAACAGTGTGAGTAATGATCTTAATGATGCTCAGCGCTTTTATAATGCTAATTTTTCAAATAATGAATTAATAGTAAGGGATCATGAGTACCCGATTGAGTTAAATTATAATTATGTTGTCACCCCGGCAATACAGTTAATGCCTAGTATCCAGTATATCATCGACCCTAATGGTGATAATGATGCTGAGAATGCAATGATTGCTGGTTTACAGTTGAGCTTAAATTTCTAGCTAAACCTTTTAAACCGAAGTTATTTGACTGCAAATTCTTGATTTTGTCGTTCAGATGCTAATAGCTTCAGGTTATTCACACTTTGTGAAATGCATAGGCACCTCACTAATTTTGAAACAAATTTAGTTAGGTGCTTTTTTAGTTTAGAGTGTGAACCCTAAAATTGTTATTCATGACAGATTATGTATAAAATAGCCGCTGCATAGCTGATTCTAACTTAACCTGAGAAGCAATATAGAGTCGATTTTTAACTTTGTTTGCAACCCAAGGGATGAGTACAGCACAATTATATAAATGTATTTAAAAATCCCTAAAAAGTAATAAATCTCTTGTTTAGCAGACTGATTTTGCTAATTATTTACCTCATTTATTGTTTAAACAGGCGTATAAAATGGCTTCAATTTCTAGCAGTGATAATCAAAAATTAGAAGAAGCAGCGAGGGCTGGCTGGCTCTACTATGTTGCTGGTAAAACTCAAGATGAAATAGCCAAGCAACTTAATACATCTCGCCAATCTGCGCAAAGGCTTGTTGCTTTGGCAGTATCACAGGGGTTAATAAAAGTACGATTAGAGCATCCAATTCGACGCTGTATGGAGCTTGCTGATGCACTGCAAAATCGATACGGTTTGCTTAGTTGTGAAGTGGTGCCTAGCGAGAGTAACGATATAAATTCTACTGTTGGCTTGGCTCAAGCGGGTGCTGCAGAAATCGAAAGACAGCTAAAACAACGTCAGGCAAAAATCATAGCGTTTGGTACAGGTAGAGTGTTGCGTGCATGCGCAGAAGAGCTCCCAACAATGCATTGTCCACATCATCGTATTGTATCTTTAGTTGGAAATATTGCTCAAGATGGCTCAGCAAGTCGCTATGGAGTTGCAAT
This sequence comes from Pseudoalteromonas shioyasakiensis, assembly GCA_013391845.1. Taxonomy (NCBI): domain Bacteria; kingdom Pseudomonadati; phylum Pseudomonadota; class Gammaproteobacteria; order Alteromonadales; family Pseudoalteromonadaceae; genus Pseudoalteromonas; species Pseudoalteromonas shioyasakiensis. Next base: position 114,362 of record CP058414.1, on the reverse strand, counting down.
TCATGTTGCAGAAAGAGTTGGTGCGCAACATTTTCCTATGCCAGTACCCGTCATTGCAGGATCTGAAGCTGAGAAAGTAGGCTGGCAGCAATTAACGCATGTTAAAAATGTACATCAACTTGCATCACAAGCTGATGTTTCATTTGTTGGAATTGGTGATTTAGGAACTAATTCACCCCTTCACTTAGACGGCTTTGTTACTCGGCATGAACTGGCTGCGCTTGACGCTATTGGTGCTACAGGTGAAGTAATTAGCTGGATTTATAATAATGAAGGTAATCTTGTCGAATCAGAAATAAATAATCGAGTGACGAGTGCAGTACTTTCTCCCAGCAATGAAAAACGTGTTATTGGGATTGCAGCAGGTAACAATAAAGTGCCAGCCATTGCTGGAGCGATAGAATCTGGAATGATCAATAGTCTCATTACGAACGAACTAACTGCAGAGGCACTGTTGCTGAAGTAAATCTTGGTGTTATGAAATTGACTATACTGGTAACGAGTTACATGTTTTCAGTTGTTCTTGCATTTATGGTTACTCTTGCTACTAATGATTGTTTTAAAATGAGTTAAATCAGACTCTCGGAGAAATTATGAAACACCTGATGTTTAGTGTGTTTATACTTTTAATGCTTAGCGCTTGCGGCAAAAAAGCAGAGCCAGAACAGACTGAAATACAACAATCACCTGAGGTGACTCTAGGGCAGCAGTTCGACAGCTATCAAGGGTTGGCTTGGCAAGTTGTAGAAGCATTACAAAACCAATCAACTGCTCAGCACTTGCAAGATCTGACGCTTAAGCTAATTAGTTCATCAACTGGTTTGTTTTTAAACCTTAAAGCACAGCTGCCAGAATGTGAGGCAAGTTTGCAAGCGATGGCAAACGCAACAGAGTTTCAGCAACAGCAAAGTGACGATACAGAAGCGTTGAAGAATGAAATTACGATTAACTTAGAACCGGAGCTTCCAGAATTTGCAGCTGCAAGTTGCTATCACGCACAGCAGTTATTACTTAACCCCCTTGCAATTTATAAATTAGCTCAACAAACAGGTTTAGCACAGGATGATTACCAGAGCGCCAAACTAAAAATGATTGATAGTTTTGCCCGTATTAAACAGCTTGAGCTGATCACTGCCATTGACTAGTCTGCACTCGTCATCGCCTTGCCATAAAATTGTCATACAAGGTTGCTAATTTAGCCTCCTATTTGTATTTTTTAGGCTAGGTGTAAGGTGAACGCACAACTACAGCAGATCTTAGATAACAGTGCAATTGAAACCTTGTTTCAACCTATCTTTGACATTTCTAATCAACATATTTTGGGCTACGAGGCGTTAAGTCGCGGCCCGAAAGGGTCTGAGTTAGAAATGCCGAGTAGATTGTTCAGCGCAGCCATTGATTGCCATAAGATCTCTGAATTAGAGCTACTTTGCCGCAGTAGAGCAATTGAAAACTTTGTTAAGCTCAATCTTGAGGGTAAGTTGTTCTTAAACGTAAGTCCTAAAACTTTACTCGACCCTTGCCACCCTAAGGGTGAAACATTACATCTAGTTGAACACTTTGGTCTTGCAACTAATCGCGTGGTTATTGAGGTTACAGAGCAAGAAAAAGTGGATGATGGCTTTTTATTGTTAAAGACCATTGCCCATTATCGTGAGTTAGGTTTTTCGATTGCCATTGATGACTTAGGCGCTGGCTATTCGGGTTTAAAGCAATGGTCTGAGTTATGTCCTGAGTTTGTAAAAATAGACCGCTACTTTATCGATCATTGTGACCAGAGTGTCGTTAAAAAAGAGTTTTTAAAGTCAATTATTGAGCTTGCAAAAGCCACCAATACGCAAGTGATAGCAGAAGGCATTGAGCGGGCTGAGGAACTTCGTCTACTCGAAATTTTGGGCGTGCAGCATGCACAAGGTTTTTTACTGGAAAGGCCGAGCTTGCAGCCTAGTTACGAAATTAATATCCACTGCTTAAAGCACTTGGAGTCATCAGACAATAGCAATACATTTGAGCAGTCAATGGCGATTGGTTGGTTAGCGGTAGAGCACGCTAGTATTGAAGCAACAACACGCTGTAAAGATGCTCACAGTATTTTTGAACAAGATAAAACCCTAACTAGCCTAGCCGTACTAGAGCACAATATCCCCGTTGGTTTATTACATCGAGATCAACTCACTGAAGTATTTGCCGCTCCTTATGGCCATGCACTTTACGACAAGCAACCAGTTACTTCTTTAATGGATAAGCAGCCGTTAGTGGTAGACGAAAACGAGTTACTCGATACGGTGAGTCAGCAAATTACCGAATTTGAGTTTGATATTCGACGTCACATTGTGATCACCCGTAATGGCGAATACTTAGGCTTGGCACCACTACGTAATATCTTAAAACACATTACAGAAGAAAAAATCCGCCATGCACAACATGCCAATCCGCTAACTATGTTGCCGGGTAATGTCGCTATTAACGAAGCAATTGAACTTAGACTTCGCAATAATTACCCATTCTCGTTAGCCTATGTTGATTTAAACCACTTTAAACAATTCAATGACCTGTATGGGTACGCCAGTGGTGATAGCGTTATAAAGCTGCTTGCAGAAGTAATCGTAGAGGCCTGTAGTACTAGCAAAGGCTTTGTGGGTCACATTGGTGGTGATGACTTTATGGTAGTGTTTGATAAAAATGATGCAGAGCAAGTATGCCATGACATTATCGATAAATTTGAGCTGCAGTCTCGCGCCTTTTTCACCCCAGAGCATATGGAGCAAGGGGGTTACTGGGCAAGTAACCGAGAAGGGAAAAAGCAGTTTGTGCCATTACTTACACTATCAATAGGTTTGGTTAAGCCTGATTTGGAGCTTTGCATCAACAGCCACCAAGTTGCAGCGTTGGCTACTGATGCGAAAAAAGAGGCCAAGCGCTATCAGAGTAGCCACTTGTTTGTATGTAAACGTAGCCGACCAGCCCCCGCCGTGGTGCGTTTAAGCAGCCAAAAAGATGAAGCACTTACTATTAACTCATGAAGAAATTTGAAGTTTGCTTAATTTTACTTGTGTCCCTGTTTAACTGGGTGTAGCTTAAAAAAAACACATTAACAAAAATAACAATGAAGCGACTATGTAGTGCAATATTAATATTGCTGAGCCTAGGATACAGCCTTGCTACTGAAGCTAACAATGTGGTGAATTTAGCGGTTGAGCAACGCCCATTTTATAAACGTGATTATTATCTTCATGAATTACTGACAGCGGCGTTACGTGCCGGTAATTACCAAGCAGAAATCAATGAAGTACTTGTTCATCCTCACCAACAGCGTACTTTGCTTATGCTTGATGCAAAGCAAGCCGATTTGTTTTGGAGTATGACAAGCCCAGAGCGTGAACACTTAGCCATTGCTGTACCCGTCCCTTTGTTTAAGGGTTACATAGGCAAACGAGCGCTACTTACCAAACGAGCGTTTGTGCCTCGTTTTAAAGATGTAAAAACGAAACAAGATTTAGCACCGTTTACAGCTATACAGGGTCATGATTGGCCTGATACTAAAATTCTTGCGCAAAATGGTCTATCTGTCAGGCCGTTAGCAAATTATCAAGCAATGTTTAGTTTAGTGATCAGAGGGCGAGTTGATTATTTTCCGCGTTCGTTCATTGAAGTCATTTCAGAAATGGAACAAGTAAAGAGTGACGAGCTGGTTATAGTGCCTGACCTTTATATTAGTTACCCAACAGCATTTTACTTTTTTGTCAGCAACCACAGGCCAGAACTCGCTGAGGTGTTATTGAAAGGACTCACCAAGATGAAAAGCACGGGCGAGTTTGAGCAATTATTTGCGAGCTACTTTGCTGAGGACTTAGCCAAATTGCCATTTAAAGAAGGTGAAGTAACAGAGATAGAACTCGATAACGATTATTTTCAGCCACAAAAAAAGGAGCCTTAGCTCCTTTTTGTATGTAAATCTGTATTACAACCGCTATTAGCGAAGTAGTGATTCAGTTAACACTGGGCGAATTTCACGAATGATCGCTTGAGTTAACTTAGGTGCGCCACAAATGATGTTGCCGCTTTGGTTATAGTTAATACCACCTGCGAAATCAACAACCATACCGCCAGCTTCTTTAACTAAAAGCTCGCCTGCCGCTGTGTCCCATGGCTTAAGGCCAATTTCAAAGAAACCATCAACACGACCCGCAGCAACATAAGCCATATCTAACGCAGCAGAACCTGCACGGCGGATATCAGCAGTTTGAATGAAAAGTGCTTTAAACGCTTCAGAGTATGCGTCTAAGTGGTGCTTTTGTTTGAATGGGAAACCAGTTGCAAGTATAGAACCTGCTAACTCGTTAGTTTTAGTTACGCGTAAACGCTTGCTGTTAAGCTGTGCGCCTTGACCACGTGAAGCAGTGAATAATTCACCGCGAATTGGATCATAGATAACAGCTTGATCTAAACGACCTTTAACTTTAAGTGCAATTGATACTGCGAAATGAGGGATACCCTTGATGAAGTTAGTTGTGCCATCAAGTGGATCAACAATCCATTGGTAATCTGCATCTTTACCTTTGTGCTCACCAAGCTCTTCACCTACGATACAGTGATCAGGGTAAGATTTTAAAATGGTATCACGAATTGCGGCTTCAGCTTCTTTATCGATGTTAGTCACTAAGTCGTTAGTGCCTTTTTGTTGTACATCAACTTTTGATAAATCTTCACTTGCACGAAGTAAAATTTTGCCTGCGTTACGCGCAGCGCGAACCGCAATGTTTAACATTGGATGCATAGCATTACCTTTGGGTTGTAAAAGAACGAATATATTTAAGCCGGCGTATTCTAGCGATTTCTAGCGTAAAGTAAACAATAAACTCGAATAAATTAGGTTGTTTTTTGTACAGGGTTGAAATGTAAGGGGATCCTATTGCACAACAAGCGGTAAGCTTTAAGTTTGAAGTCGAACGGTGTTGTTTTTCAGGGGTTTGTCAAAGGCCTGCCTCGTAGGAGGTACTTTAGTGCCGAAAATATTTACACAAAGAGAAGTGAATGAGAAGAAAATGAGGAACTGATAATTATGTTTTCTTGTTTTCTCTAAAGCGCAGCGTCTCTTTATCTCTTTGTGATAATTTGGTTTTCTCAGTGAAGCGATAAACGCCTCTGTGTTCTCTGTGGTTCAAATATGTTTTTGCAAAAGAGAAGTGAGCGAGAAGAAAATAAGAAAGTGACAATAAGGCTTTTTTGTTTTCTCTAAAGCGCAGCGCCTCTTATTCTCTTTGTGAATCATAGAAGTGTTGCGCGATGTAAAATCGTACCTACAATGCTTGCTTACCGCTCAAAGCATATCGCCTAGCGCTTGCAGCCATGCTATAATCCCCGCAATTTTTGACTTTCAGTAAGTAACAACGCAATGACACTTGATGATATTCGTATCGTATTAGTAAACACATCACATTCTGGTAATATTGGCTCAGCGGCACGTGCTATGAAAACGATGGGCTTATCAAATTTATATCTTGTTGATCCTGCTTGTGAAATTGATAGTCATGCGAGTGCACTTGCTGCAGGTGCCACGGATGTTTTAGGTAAAGCTGTGGTTGTTGATACGCTAGCTGATGCAATTGCTGATTGTAGTTTAACAATTGGTACGAGTGCACGCTCACGTACTTTATCTTGGCCTATGGTTGAGCCGCGTGAATGTGGTGAAAAACTAGTGGCTGAAGCTGAGCATGGTCCAGTAGCATTGGTATTTGGCCGCGAAAATAGTGGTTTAACTAACGAAGAACTACAACAATGTAACTACCACGTATGTATTCCTGCGAACCCTGAATACAGCTCGCTAAATCTAGCAATGGCTGTGCAAACATTGTGTTATGAAACACGTATGGCTTATTTAAACAAACAGCCAAAAGCACAAGAAGAAGACGAAGCAACCTACCCAAATGCAAAGCAAACTGAGCTGTTTTACGAGCACTTAGAGCAAACTCTAAATGATACAGGTTTTATCATCAAGCAACACCCAGGTATGGTGATGACAAAACTTCGTCGTTTATTCAACCGCGCACGCCCAGAAGAAGCAGAGATGAACATCTTACGCGGTATTCTTACCTCAATTAATAAGTCTATAAAATAATCACAGGTTATAAGTATAATACTTGACTAAATTACTCAGGTAATTAGAATAGACCTAGTACTTGACCATTTTTGTCAGGTATTAGGTTTTATCAGTGGCAAGTATCAATTTTTATCAAGTGATAATACTTGACTATTTTGGTCTGGTAATTAAAATTTGCACACCTTAGCGTGCAGTAACATCGGGGGCTCTATGAAGTTAACATCAAAAGGCAGATACGCAGTAACCGCCATGTTGGATGTTGCACTACATACAAATGTGGGTGCAGTTCCCCTTGCCGATATTTCTGAACGCCAAGAGATTTCGCTATCTTATCTCGAACAATTATTCGCCCGTTTACGTAAAAACGGCCTTGTGACCTCTGTGCGTGGCCCAGGTGGCGGATATTTACTTGGTAGAGAAGCAAACGAAATTTCTGTCGGCGATGTGATTAATGCCGTAGATGAGTCTGTTGATGCAACACGTTGTCACAATGCAACGGGTGGTTGCCAAAGCGGCATGCGCTGTTTGACTCACACCCTATGGTCGGACTTAAGCGCACGTATCGAAGATTTTTTAAATAGTATTACCCTTGCTGAATTGGTGGAAAAGTCAGATGTGAAAGAAGTCGCATCTCGCCAAGATAACAGCATCAACACTGCAATTAAGCAACTGGAAAACATTCAAGTAAGCTGTCAACTGTAGCTTGACGAAAGCGGAGAGAGAAATGAAGTTACCGATTTATTTAGATTACGCAGCAACCACGCCTGTTGATGAACGTGTGGCAAAAGAAATGATGCAATGCCTGACTATGGACGGTAATTTTGGTAACCCTGCATCACGCTCACACCGTTTTGGTTGGCAAGCAGAAGAAGCGGTTGATCAAGCGCGTACAGATATTGCTGATCTGATCAACGCTGACCCGCGTGAAATTGTTTTCACTTCAGGTGCTACAGAATCAAATAACCTAGCAATTAAAGGTGCTGCGCAGTTCTATAAAAAGAAAGGCAAGCACGTTATCACTGTTAAAACTGAGCACAAAGCAGTGCTTGATACGTGTCGTGAACTAGAGCGCCAAGGTTTCGAAGTAACCTATATGGACGTTGAAGAAAACGGTTTACTTGACCTTAAAAAGCTTGAAGCTGCCATGCGTGAAGACACGGTGCTTGTGAGTGTAATGCACGTAAATAACGAGCTAGGTGTTATCCAAGATATCGCGACAATCGGCGAAATGTGCCGTGAGCGCAAAATTATGTTCCATGTTGATGCTGCACAAAGCGCAGGTAAAGTACTTATCGACGTGCAACAGTTAAAAGTAGATTTTATGTCGTTCTCTGGCCACAAAGTATATGGCCCGAAAGGTGTAGGCGCACTTTATGTTCGTCGTAAGCCACGCGCACGTTTAGAAGCACAAATGCACGGTGGTGGTCATGAGCGTGGTATGCGTTCAGGCACACTTGCTACTCACCAGTTAGTAGGTATGGGTGCGGCATTTAGAATCGCTAAAGAAGATTTCGAAAAAGACCATGCACACATCAGCGCACTTCGTAAGCGTTTGGTTGATGGCATTATGGCTGATATGGACGAAGTTTACTTCAATGGTGAACCAAGCCAGTCAGTTCCGGGTATTGTAAACATCAGCTTCAACTTTGTTGAAGGTGAGTCGTTATTAATGGCTGTTAAAGACATTGCTGTTTCATCAGGTTCAGCCTGTACCTCAGCAAGCTTAGAGCCTTCTTATGTACTACGTGCATTAGGCCGTAATGACGAGTTAGCACACAGCTCAATTCGTTTCAGCATTGGCCGCTTTACGACTGAAGAAGAGATTGATTACACCGTTGAACTAATCAAAAACTCGATCGGCCGTTTACGTGAGATGTCTCCTTTATGGGAAATGCATCAAGAAGGTATTGATTTAGATTCAGTTGAGTGGGCGCATCACTAATCAGTGATTGCCGCCGCTAGCAGGTAGTGAGGATAGTATTATGGCTTATAGTGATAAAGTAATCGATCATGTTGAAAATCCACGTAACGTGGGTGCTTTAGACAAAAATGATCCGTCAGTTGCAACAGGCATGGTGGGTGCACCAGCATGTGGTGACGTAATGAAATTGCAAATCAAAGTATCACCAGAAGGTGTAATTGAAGATGCAAAATTCAAAACATATGGTTGTGGTAGCGCAATCGCTTCTTCTTCACTTGTAACTGAGTGGGTAAAAGGCAAAACATTAGATGAAGCTGCAACAATCAAAAACACTGATATCAGTGCTGAGCTTGAATTACCACCAGTGAAAATTCACTGTTCAATTTTAGCAGAAGACGCGATTCAAGCAGCAATTGCTGACTACAAAAGCAAACAAGCGAAGTAAGAGATAAATTCATGGCAGTGACATTGACAGATGCGGCAGCAAACCGCGTAGAATCATTTTTAGCAAATCGCGGCAAAGGCATTGGCCTACGCGTTGGCATTAAAACGACGGGCTGTTCAGGTCTTGCTTATGTTCTTGAATTTGTTGATGAGTTAGCTGACGGCGACGAAATTTTTGAAAGCCGTGGCGTGAAAGTTATCGTTGATGCCAAAAGCTTAGTTTACATTGATGGTACTGAGCTTGATTACACCAAAGAAGGTTTGAATGAAGGGTTTAAATTTAACAACCCGAACCAAGCCGATGAGTGTGGTTGCGGCGAAAGCTTCACCGTTTAAGCTTAACAAACTTTCTTTGCTTGAAGCCCTGCCTATGTAGGGCTTTGTTATTTCCTGTTTACCGAGTTGGATTATGTAATGCGTTACTTTGAGTTATTTGCAATTCCAGTAGATTACAACATTGATTTAGCGACTATTAATAAAAACTACCTCGAGCTGCAACGCGCAGTTCATCCAGATCGCCACGCAAGCTCCAGTAGCCGCGATAAACTACTCGCTGTGCAAAATGCAGCTGAAATCAATGATGCATTACAAACTTTAAAACACCCGGTAAAACGTGCTGAATACATGCTAAGTGAACTAGGTGTTGATATTCGCGCCGAGCAACAAACATTGCAAGATCCGTTATTCTTAATGCAGCAAATGGAACTGCGTGAAGAATTAGAAGAACTTGAAAATGCCGCAGATCCTGATGCAGCAATTGCCCAGTTTGAAGCGCAAATTAAACAGCTCGATAAACAATACAGCAGCGAATTAGCTGCTCAGTTGGCAAGTAACGACGAGCAACAATGGCAAGCTGCCGCTGACAATATTCGTAAATTGAAGTTTGTTTATAAGTTACGCGATGAACTAGAGCGTATTGAAGACAGTTTATTTGATGATTAATCGTTAGTTGTTTTAAAGCAGCTATTTAAGAGTTTAAAAAGAGCATTATGGCATTATTGCAAATTGCTGAGCCGGGGCAGAGCGCGGCACCACATGAGCACAAATTAGCAGTCGGTATAGACCTTGGTACGACTAACTCGTTAGTTGCAACAGTGCAAAGCGGCGAAGCTCGCACACTGACTGATTTAGCGGGCAATGCGATGCTTCCATCGGTTGTGCAATACCAAACTGATAGCATTATTGTAGGTGAACGAGCAGCGGCTGCTGCTACTCAAGACCCTGCAAACACATTAATCTCGGTGAAACGTTTCTTAGGTAAAACGCAGGCTGAAATCGAAAAAAGCTATGGTCAACTGCCTTATGAATTTTGTGAGCATGATGGCTCATTAGCAATCAGCACAGTTGCGGGTGCAATTAGTCCTGTCACCGCATCGAGTGAAATTCTAAAAGCATTAAAACTGCGTGCAGAAGACAGCTTTGCAGGCCAAGATATTCTAGGTGCGGTAATTACTGTACCAGCGTATTTTGATGATGCGCAGCGACAAAGCACAAAAGATGCTGCAGAGCTTGCCGGTATTAAGGTTTTACGTTTATTAAACGAGCCAACGGCTGCGGCTGTTGCTTACGGCCTTGATTCGGGTCAAGAAGGTATTATCGCTGTATACGATTTAGGTGGCGGTACCTTCGATATTTCTATTTTACGTTTACACCAAGGAGTATTCGAAGTGCTTGCCACTGGCGGTGACTCGAGCCTTGGTGGTGACGATTTTGACTCGCTATTAGTTGATTACTTTAAAACACAAACGGGTGTGAGCGAGCTTTCTGCATCGGTATTACGTTTATTCATCAACAAAGCCAAAGCATGTAAAGAAGCATTAAGCCAGTACCAAACTGTTAATGTTGGTTTAGAGTTTGATGGTCAAAGCCACAAAGTTGAAGTAACCCGCGAAACCTTTGATGAGCTCGCTCTTAGCCTTGTTAAGAAAACACTCCGTTCTTGTCGCCGTGCCGTAAAAGATGCCGGTATCGAGAACGAAGAAGTACTACAAGTTGTAATGGTTGGCGGCTCGACTCGTATGCCAATTGTACGCTCTCAAGTTGCTGCATTTTTTGATAAAGAGCCACTGACTTCTATTGACCCAGATCGCGTGGTTGCACTTGGTGCGGCACTTCAAGCAGATGTACTGGTTGGCAATAAGCCTGACTCAGACATGCTGCTATTAGATGTATTACCACTGTCGCTAGGTCTTGAGACTATGGGTGGCTTGGTTGAGAAAATCATTCCACGTAACACCACGATTCCTGTTGCACGTGCCCAAGAGTTCACCACTTTCAAAGATGGTCAAACAGCTATGTCACTGCATGTATTACAAGGTGAGCGTGAGCTAGTTGATGATTGTCGTTCATTGGCTAAATTTAGCTTAAAGGGTATTCCGGCAATGGCTGCAGGTGCTGCGCATATTCGCGTAACCTTTAAAGTTGATGCTGATGGCTTATTAAGTGTATCGGCAATGGAAAAATCAACTGGTGTACAAGCTGAAATTCAGGTGAAACCATCATTTGGTTTATCGGACGACCAAGTTGCAAACATGCTTAAAGAATCAATGACTAACGCTAAAGACGATATGCAAGCGCGGATGCTTAAAGAGCAACAAGTTGAAGCGTTACGTGTTGTTGAAGCGCTTGAAGCATCACTCGCAACCGACAGTGCATTACTTGATGAACAAGAATTAGGTGCGTTAAAAGCAGAAATTGCTAAACTTGTTGCCGTACGCGAAAGCGCAACAACACCTGCAGAAATTAAAGCAGCGATTGAAGCTGTAGACAATGCAAGTAGCGAATTTGCTGCTCGCAGAATGGATGCATCAATCAAAAAAGCGCTGCAAGGGCAGTCAGTAGACGAAGTTTAACGAGGTAAGGTATGCCACAAATTATTTTTCTTCCACACGAAGAGTTATGCCCAGAAGGCGCTGCAATTGAAGCTCCTGCAGGTGAAACAGTATTAGATGTTGCGCTAAAAAATGGTATTAGCATTCCACATGCGTGTGAAAAATCATGCGCGTGTACAACATGCCACTTAATCATCCGTGAAGGTTTTGACTCTCTAGATGAAAGTGATGAGTTAGAAGATGACATGCTTGATAAAGCATGGGGTCTTGAGCCAGAGTCACGCCTTGGTTGCCAAGCAGTGATTAAAGATGAAGATTTAGTGGTTGAAATTCCAAAGTATAATCTCAATATCGTTAATGAAGAGCATTAATTTTTAACGGCTTTGATTTCGTAAAAACCGCTGTAGTTGCTTGGTCTCTACAGCGGTTTTTTGTTTTTAGAGCTGATAGCTGACAGCTTTTACTTGGAGGTTCTATGTCTGATTTGGTTTTTTCTGATTCGTTTATCGACGGTGATTTTTACTCTACAAGCCAGCGTTTTAGTGTAGATAACCCTGCAACTGGACAAGCAATTACGCAGGTCTCTAATATTGATGAGGCTGGCGTTGAGCAAGCAATAAAAAGTGCTGACGAGGCATTTAGCAAGCTAAAGAAAACAACTGCCACAGAGCGCAGTGAAACGTTACGCCGTTGGTATGAGTTAGTCATTGAGCACAAGCAACAGCTCGCTGAACTAATGACCAAAGAGCAGGGCAAACCATTAAAAGAGTCGTTAGGTGAAGTTGAATACGGTGCAGGCTTTATTAAATGGTTTAGTGAAGAAGCTAAGCGTAGTTACGGCGATAATATCCCTGCCACCGACAGCCAACATCGTTTATCAACCATAAAACAACCAATCGGTGTGGTTGCTGGGATCACACCTTGGAATTTTCCGATCGCGATGATCACACGTAAAGTGGCACCAGCATATGCGGCAGGTTGTAGCTTTGTGATTAAACCTTCTGAGCATACACCATTGTGCGCCATTGCCTTGGCATATCTTGCTGATAAGGCTGGATTTGTGAAAGGGGCGTTGAATGTTGTGGTCTCTGAAAATGCAAAAATGGTTGGCGAAATCATGACAGAATCTGAGCGAGTGCGTAAGTTTACCTTCACGGGGTCAACTGGTGTAGGTAAGCAGTTACTTTCGCAATGTGCCTCAACTATTAAGCAAACTTCGATGGAGCTTGGTGGTAATGCGCCGTTTATTATTTTCGAAAATGCTGACTTAGATGAAGCTGTTGCTGGCCTCATGGCTGCAAAATTTAGAAACGCCGGCCAAACCTGTGTGGCTGCTAACCGAATTTTTGTGCAACGTTCAGTACTTGAAACGGTGCTTGAAAAACTTGCAGACAAAGTGGCTGAGTTAAAAGTTGGCTATGGCCTTGATGAAGGGGTGGATATTGGTCCACTAATTTATCCTAAGGCTAAAGAGAAAGTACAAACTCTCTTAGATGATGCAGTTAATAAAGGCGCGTCATTGATCGGCGATAACAGCGAACTTGAAGGCAGCTTTCAAGCACCGCTGATTTTAACGGATGTGACACCAGAGATGGATATCTATCATGATGAAGTATTTGGTCCAGTGGTAAGCATTATCGCTTTTGATGATGAAGAAGAAGTGTTGAAGTTAGCAAATGATGTGCCTTATGGTTTAGCTGCATATTTTTATAGTGAAAATATCAAACAAGTTTATCGCGTAAGTGAAGCACTCGAATACGGCATGATTGGTATTAACGAAGGTTTAATCTCAAATCCAGTAGCGCCATTTGGCGGTGTTAAACAGTCAGGCTTAGGCAGAGAAGGCGGCCATCAAGGGTTAGATGAGTACCTAGAAGAGAAGTATCTTTGTGTTAAGGTTTGAGCCGTCAGCCGTCAGCCGTCAGCCGTCAGCCGTCAGACTGATAGCTGATAGCTGATAGCTGATAGCTGATAGCTGATAGCTGATAGCTGATAGCTGATAGCTGATAGCTGATAGCTGATAGCTGATAGCTGATAGCTGATAGCTGATAGCTGATAGCTGATAGCTGATAGCTGATAGCTGATAGCTGATAGCTGATAGCTGATAGCTGATAGCTGATAGCTAACTCCTCACCTATATTTTTCATAAAATGATAGCGCTGTCATTTTAGTTTTTATATGATAGGAACGAATTATTAACAAAAATGACAAATAGTACGCAGAAATACCGTACACTCAGGGCTTAAACGAGGAGAATGTAATGGGCTTTAAAAGGTCAGTATTCGCGGTAATGCTAGCAACTGCGCCTGTGATGGCAAATGCAGCGTTGACCCAATCGCAAGTTAATCACTTTGCTAAAGATACCGAGTTATTATTTTCGGTTGAAGATAACTTTCGTAATAAAGATGCGGGCTTTTTAGGGAAAATTACCCTCAATAATCGTTCTGATGTGCCATTACCTGCGGGTGAAAGCGACTGGCAACTTTATATTCACTCAGTGCGTAAAATTTCGACAGAGCATGTTGCTGGCCTTAATATCGAGCACGTTAATGGCGATTTACATCGCATTGTACCAACCAGTTCATTTAAAGGTTTAGCGGCTGGCGAGAGCTTAGAGCTGCCGTTTGATGCACAAGTGTGGATTGTCGCTTACAGTGACTTTATGCCACGCGCGTTTTTTGTTTCAGGTAAGAACAAACCCGCGGTATTCGCAAATACCGACACTGAAGACTTTAAACAGTTTGTAGCACCATTTACCCGCGAAAATCAGTTACGTCGTTACAATGAACCAAAAGATTTATCGGTTTTAGCAACAGCTAAGATCCGCTATGAACGTAATAGTGCTGATAAGTTTTCGGTCAGTAAAGACGATGCTTTAAAGCGTATTATTCCAAAGCCACGTAAAGTCGATTTTAACCGTGGCAGCGCAACGTTAAACAATAATTGGCAAATCAGTTATCAAGGGCTACTTAAACACGAAGTCATGGTGTTTATGCAAGACTTGCAAGATGACTATGGCATTAGCCTTAAAGCACAACCTGACCATATTAATGTAGGCAAAGACAAAGTTATTCGCCTGAAAGTTGACCCTAAGCTCAATAATGCAAAAGCAGAAAGCTATACCCTTGAGATTGATGATGAAGTAATCACAATCGTGGGTAGCGATAACGCAGGTGTATTTTATGCGATGCAAAGTTTGTTGAACCTGATCCCTGCAAACAGCCAAGGTAGTGCGAGTTTACCGCAGTTAGAGTTAGAAGATTCACCACGCTATGGCTGGCGTGGCATGCATTATGATAACGGTCGTAACTATCATGGCAAAGAAGCCATGTTCAAGCTTGTTGAGCAAATGGCACGCTACAAAATGAATAAGCTGCATTGGCACTTTTCAGAAGATGAAGGTTGGCGACTTGAGATCCCTGGTTTACCTGAGCTCACTGACGTTGGCGGTTATCGCTGTTTTGATTTAGAAGAGCGCGAGTGTTTATTAACTCAGCTTGGGACTGGGCCATTTAAATCAGGCTCAGGTAATGGCTATCTGAAACGTGAAGAGTTTGTCGAGTTACTGAAGTTTGCCAAAGACCGCCATATTCAAATTATTCCTGAAGTTGAAGGCCCGGGTCATGCGCGTGCCTCAATCAAAGCGATGGAAGCGCGCTATCACAACATGCTAGAGCAAGCTGAAAAAGCCGCTAAAAATAATATTAAAACTCGTTCAGCGAACAAAGAAGTTCAGCACATCGATATGGGACCAGCAACGCAATACTTGCTAACCGATCCTAAAGATACCTCTGTGTACATGACGGTACAAAACTACAAAGATAACTCAATGAATGTGTGTATGGACTCGACCTACGCATTTTTAGATAAAGTGACCTATGAGCTTCAGCAGATGTATCGCGAAGCAGGTGTTCAGTTAAAGAACCTGCACATTGGTGGTGACGAAGTAGGTGCTGGTTCGTGGATTGGCTCACCAATCTGTCAGGCGCTATTTGCAGATCCTAACAATGGTGTGTCTGGCCCCGCTGATTTAAAGCCTTACTTTACCCAGCGTGTTGCAACCTTACTTGAAAAGCGCGGTATTTCTCCGGGTATTTGGGAAGACGGCATCATGTATGACCGCGAAAATTCGTTTAAACGTGATGAGTTCCCTAATAAAACTTTTACCGTTAATACCTGGGATAATATTTGGGAGTGGGGTGTTGCAGATAGAGCATACCGCCTAGCCAATGCAGGTTACCAAGTGGTGCTATCACATGGTACGCACTTGTATTTTGACCACCCATATGAAGCAAGCCCAGAAGAACGAGGTTATTACTGGGCAACCCGTTACACAGATACTAAAAAAGCGTTTAATTATATGCCTGATGACGTGTATGCAAATGCTGATTACACACGCACCCGTGAGCCAATCGTTAATTTAGAAGCTTTGGTTGGTCGTCCATTACCTAAACTTGAAAAGCCTGAGAACATTTTAGGTATGCAAGGTCAGGTATGGTCAGAAACGATTCGCACTGAAGATCAAGTATTGGCAATGATCTTCCCGCGTATTCTGTCAGTAGCAGAGCGCGCATGGCATAAAGCCGATTGGGAAGGTGAAAGTGTAGATACTAAAAAACAAGCAAAAGATTGGGCTGAATTCTCAAGTGCAGTAGGCTTAAAAGAGCTTGATAAATTAGCTAAAGACGGCATCAACCTGCATTTACCAGTACCGGGTGGTGTGATTGAAAATGGTAAGTTATATGCCAACAGTGCATTTGCTTATTTGAGCATTGAATACAGCCTAGATAACGGCCAAAGCTGGCAAACTTACGCTGAACCAGTCAAAGTTGATAGCAATGCAAAAGTTACGTTACGCACCCGTTTAAACGCTCAGCAAACCAGCCGCGTCACAGTTGTAGGTGAGTAATATCTTTGTTTTTGCGATAGATAAATTTGGCGCCTGCAGTAAACCGCAGGCGTCATTTTTTGTTTTAAACCACTTATATTCACAAAGAGGATAAGAGACGCTACGCTTAAGAGAAAGTAATGTTTTGGTTTCCTCATTCTTTTCTCATTCATTAGTCTTTGTGCAAAAAATTATTGAACCACAGAGTACACGGAGGCGCTGCGCGCTTCACAGAGAAAGCCAAATGATTACAAAGAGGGTAAGAGAGCGCTACAAAAAGCATTATTAGTACTTCCTCATTCTTTTCTCATTTACTTCTCTTTGTGAATAAATCTTCGCGCGAAATAAATTTCACGCCTACGGTATTGACTATCACTTCAGTTACGTATCCGCACATTCGGCTCAAAACTGACAGCTGAAAGCTGACCGCTCCTAGAAACTACTTAAAAGAAATATGTCAGCGCTGTCATTTTTGTTGCAGTAGTGTTATAAATATTTAATATACCTTTTATATAATCATCTAAATGAGCAGCGCTATAGAATTGAACTGTGCTGTTACGGGAAATGTTATGTCTGAAATGAATAAACAAAGCAGTGTTGTGCCTATGGCAATTGTTGCCACGCTGTTTTTTATATTGGGTTTTGCTACGTGGTTAAATGGCTCATTGATGCCGTTTCTACAGCAAGTTTTACAGCTGTCACCTTTTCAGGCATCGCTGATTATTTTCTCATTTTATATTGCAGTGACTTTTACTGCCCTACCTTCAGCAATGATCATCAGAAAGGTCGGCTATAAAAATGGTATGGCACTGGGTATGGCAACTATGATGGTGGCAGGCTTGCTATTTATTCCTGCTGCAAAAACGCAGGTGTTTGCGCTATTTTTATTTGCGCAACTTGTTATGGGAGCTGGGCAGACATTGCTACAAACAGCAGTTAACCCGTATGTTGTAAGAATCGGCCCAGAAGAGTCAGCTGCAGCCAGAGTAAGTATTATGGGTATATTAAATAAAGGTGCTGGTGTTGTTGCGCCGATTGTATTTACCGCATTAATACTGAGTGATTTTAAAGGTTTTGTCGGTAAAGAACTTAGCCAAACTGATATTGATGCCATGGCTAATGGCTTAATATACCCCTATTTAGGAATGGCACTTTTTATTGGTATACTTGGTTTTGCAGTAACGAAAATGCCACTGCCAGAACTTATTGATGATGCTGATGAACAAAAACCAGGGCAAGTAAAAGAAGCACTAGCGCATCCAAGCCTTGCTTTAGGTATTGTAGCATTATTCGTATATGTTGCTGTTGAAGTGATAGCAGGTGACACAATAGGCAGCTTTGCGTTGTCGTTAGGTGTTGAAAAATATAGCGTGATGACCTCGTACACCATGGGTTGTATGGTGTTAGGTTACTTTTTAGGGATTTTACTTATCCCACGAGTACTGTCGCAGCAAACAGCGCTGACTATCTCAGCAATATTGGGGTGTGTGTTAACGTTAGCGATAGTCACAGGTAGTAATGAATCTGTATTTATATCAACATTATTTGGCCTAAAATCGGTACTGCCTGATACCCTATTGCTCATTGCTGTGCTAGGCTTTGCTAATGCGATTGTTTGGCCAGCCGTTTGGCCGTTAGCACTATCTGGTTTAGGCAAACTTACAAGCGTAGGTTCTGGTCTGCTTGTTATGGGTATAGCCGGTGGCGCATTTGGCCCATTATTTTGGGGCCTTGCAAGTGGTGGTGTAAAAAGCGCTGAAGCGCAACAAATGGCTTACATTGTTATGTTGCCTTGTTATTTATTCATACTTTTCTATGCTGTGAAAGGCCACAAGATGAAAAGTTGGAAGTAATTATGAGCTTGAGGCTAGATGTAAAACCTAATGGCCTTGAGCTTTGAAAAGCATTTCTAGTAAATAGAAATAATCCCGTGTGTAATGCCACCGAAAGGTGGCATTTTTTTGTTTGGGATTTGAGAGATTAGGTTCTAGGCTTTCGCGCGAAATAAATTTCACGCCTACAATACCTCGCATCTCGTGGGAAGGGCTTTAGCCGTGAATAGGTCAAATCTGTTCGGTGTTAAAACGCCTTCTACATAGTAGGCATCATGCTTGCTCTAAAATCACTTATGTTCACAAATAGGCTAAGAGGCGCTGCGCTTTAGAGGAAGTAAATTAAGGTAATGCTTGGGTTTTCTCTTTTACTCATTCTCTTCTCTTTGTGAATTTGATCTTTCTTAACGTACAGCGAATTGTCAGTCAGTTAATCACATTACCCGCAAACAAACTATTCAGCTCAAAACTGACAGCTGATGGACTTTTGAATTGAAAACAGGTGTTGAAGATAAAACTAGGTCTTGGAATTAAAATCGAGAAATATTTAAGAAAATAAAAGAATTTACTAAGGGAGAGAAGTGGGGCGACTGATGGGGCTTGAACCCACGACAACCGGAATCACAATCCTAGTTGCCGCTTTATGCCTTCAAACTTGGGTTAGATTATTTCGAAATTATCAGAGTTAAGTTTTGCTATGCTCTGGTCACGCTGTATCGATGTAGCTAGTTTGTGATTTTTCATATTGATGGCATTTAAGCTATTACCAATACATCTTTTAGCATCATTATACCCCTGTCTTATCCATTTATTAATATGACCACGTTTGAATGCGAGCATATCTTCCATAGATTCAGAAATGAACTCCTTAGGGCGGACTTCAATAATCGTAGTATCAGGGTAATCATGTCTGTTGAACGAGCTTGCATCATCTAGCAATGAAACTATTACGTGGTTACACCCACTATCAACTAACGGTTTAATAGGTGTATTTCCTTGTTGGTTAAATGTCCCCCCTATGCCACCATCCCGGTACTTTTTGCCATTAATAGCTTTAGCTTTGAATAATAATGGTAAGGCAGCTGAAGCGATTATAGCTTCATGAATGTTTTTATGTGGAAGTGACTGTAAATGCCAAAACTCAGAAGCTTTATTTTCAAAACCAAGGTAGTTGGCTTTAAAATAATCAACTATGTCTTTGCCTGCCCCTTCACTTTCATATACACCAACATACATTGGAAGCCCATCTTGCAATCTCTCTATTGGACTAAACCTGTCTAATAAGTCAATGATTGGTTCTGATTGGTAAAGGTTGCCTTCTTCATTCTCTAGATGCTCTTTGTATTTATCGCTATTTTTGTATTCATCTGAAAGTAGTGCTCGCAGATCTTTAATGAAATCTACTCCTCCTTTAGCTATCTGATATGCTTTAAATAACGGTGTAACTTTAGCCATAGGTAAAAGGCTTAAAAAAACAGATGCGGTAGATATCATTTTACCTTTGTCTACCTGTAAAGGACTATTTTCGCCAAGCTCTAACCAAATTTTATTAAGGCACTTAGCTGACGCAGTAATATCTTGTTGAGCACTTACAACAGCAGCATTTAGAGCACCGATACTGGTTCCCGAAACTTCATCTGGTTGAATGCCAACTTCAGATAAATACTTAAGAATACCCACTTGATAAGCACCTTTGGCACCACCTCCTGAAAGCACCAAGCCTAATTTATCTTCCATATTAGGCGTTCCTTAGATAAATATTTTCATTTGTGAGCCTTTCAGACCAACGGTTTACTCTGATATTTTTAGGAAATAAAGTTAGTACTTGAGCTTCTTTTCTCTCGATTGTGGCTTCTGAGAGTTGATTAAGTAGCCAAGTATTTGGCTCTTTATTTTGAGTACTCCAATCACTTAGATAATTTATACATAAAAGGTGTGACTTACCTATTTCATTTATATTCTTAGCAACGTTTTCCAATCTAAACCTAGCACTAGATGAATTAAACACTGTTGACGATATGCTTAATTCATTACATAACTGATTTTGAATTTCATGCTTTAAGTGCTCTAACATTTCATTCTTAATAGTTAAGTTTGAGTTACCATTGTCAATATATAGTCCAAATTCGTTATTTTTTAATGTATCTAGAATCATAAAAACATTTGTATACACGTCTGAGGTATATCCTCCAGCTTGCCATTTCGCAATTGCTCTATCCAATTGCCTATCAGCTCGAGTTCTCAGGTCAATATCCCTTATATAGTCGTAGAGTTTGCTATTTTTTTCTTCTACAGTATTTGCTAGTTGAATGACTGACTCTTTTAGTTCATTGTGTTTATCGTTCAACTTCATTACACCGGTTCTTGTTTCCAAAAGCTTGTCAGTCACTTTTGTAATCGCAAGGTTAACAGAAGCTAATTCGTAGTCATGATTTTGAAGCCATGTTGCGGTACTTTGTAGGCACTTTGCTAAATTATCATTGATAATGCTCTCACGTTGATTAGCTCTTCCACTGAACGAGTCTTTGAAACGATCCCACCTTGAAGTTCTGGTTTTTGACACTTTAATTTGGTCATCTATCACCTCTATACCATTAACTAAGTCAACAATCATTTTATCTGTTAAATGTGGAGGTGCGACTTCCAAATGTTGTTTGTCTAGTTTGAAGCCACAGCTATCTAATACATCAATTGAATTCACTATACTGACTTCTCTTGAGTTAGGTTTAAGTCTTCTTTCGTATCCAGAGTATCTTCTGCTATATATTGCAGCTCCTTTCCGAAGACGTTGAGCTTGGCAATTAATTCTTCTTGATTTTTTTGAGATTGTTCTTTAGCTCTCGCTCCCGCAAGTAATGTCTTACGATACTTTTCGAGATAGCGAGACACCTCTGTAATGTGTGCATCTATATCTGGCTTAACATTCTCTAATAGAAAACGATTAGCTGTGTCTGAGATTCCTTGCATAGCATTTGATATTGCTGCGTTTGAGCGCTGTTTAATATCGTTTACTTTCACAATGTAAACATCTACATCAACATAGTAAGTTTCTCTGCCCCAATCATCATTTAGCCAGTTAGTAAACTTTGAAAAATAGCTGTCTTTAACTCTTGTACGTCTGCGGGATTCACTTGTTTTTTTTACGTCAGTAGAAATCGTTTCAGTATCGATATTTTTTATACTTGTCGATATTTTATTAAGGGACAGAGATAGTGTAAAACCAGAATCTTTAAGGTTTTTTTTTGCTTCATTTAAAACCTCTTCAAGTTCAGACGAGATGCTTTTATTTATTGCATTCTTTGCTTTAGTAATCGTTTTATTGAGATTTGTTGTTACCTCTTTATACGCATCTTGTTGAATGGTTTCTAAAGCTGAATTAATAAATTTTAACAGTTTTTTCATTTCAGCTTTTTGACTATTCTCGAATTTTATTTCACCTTTTTCTATTAATGATTCTAATTTGTCAGAAGGGGTACTGGTTGAGCGCCAACCGCGAAACTTGCTAAAAATTCGCGATAAGTCAATGATTTGCCCCCCTTCGTTAGACTCTATTTTTGCCTGTTTTTTTTTGGTAAGAAAAATATTGTTTTGAGTATTATCGAAAAGTAATTGAACTTTTTTGTCGGCTATCTGAATAGTAGCTTTAGCTAAGTCCAGAATGGCAGTATTCATTTCTTGCGTCTGTTTGACTATTAATGTTTGTGTTTGTTTTTGAACCGAGTCAATTTTTAGCTTGTCAGATTCAATATTTTTTATTGCTACTCTTAAAGAATCGATATTTGTGTTAATAGCTTCTTTATAGCCATTTATCCCTTCATTTAAACGGTTGTGAATGGTTTCCAGTTGAGTTAAAGCAGATTCAAGGCTCAAGGTTGCGGCATTATTTGCTGCTTCCATAACAACATTTTCAAGAGGCGCTTCAAAGCCTGCTCTTTTCCATATTCTTTTCGCCTTTTTTCTTACATCTTCAGCATCTTCAATGTCTTCTTCCCAATCCTCACCAAAGGCTATCTCTCCAAAGTCGGGAACCCAATCATCTTTCACATTTAAAGCGTTACTGCTGTCCAGTTCATTAATTGCTCTATTGGCAAGAAAAGCTCTTTGTGCTGACACTGGGAAAACATTAGAGGGTGGGACACTGCCATCCATTAATTGGTTACAAAAAAATGAAACGGTATCTTCTTGCGATACATCATTTTTTGTTTTTGCATCGAATTTATTCAGCATTACGAAAAAGCGTTCGCCTAATGAGCCTTGTACGGTTGATATCTCTTCTCTTACATCACCACCTGCCTCGCTATTCATTTGCGTATAATCCACAACTAACAGTACTGCTGATGCTTTTTGCAGTTGATCTTTGAATATTGCTTTTAATTTTTCGCTTTGCCCATACTCATTAGGTCCAGGAGTATCAATAATTGATAGTTTGCCGTGACTTTGTTGCTCTAAGCCACTCAAATGTTGGAACTCAACTTCAATAGTCGGTAAGTCATTTATTAAACGGTAAGCTTCATAAGGCGGTTCAATATTTAGCTCTTTAGCAAGTCGCATAATATCATTTAAGCTTTTTAAGAATTTGAAGATTTGCTCTTGCCCTTCATAATTGCGGCTTAATTTTAATTGGCCTTTTATTTTTAACTCTCCAATTAAATCTTCAACTTCCTTGTGGTGTAGAAAGTCAATTTCATTAATTTCATCGCCACTCATGCTGTTAATCTTTTCAGCAATTTTTTTACTTAAACTATTAATAGGCTTACTATTTGGAAATTCTAAAGATGGTATTTTTTTGCCACTGATATGAGTAACAACAGTAGGTAGAGCAGTCATTGGGTAGTTTCTATTGGGAAGTACTTCATGACCCACAATTGCATTGATTGTGGTAGATTTACCCGCTTTCATCGTTCCGACAACAGCTATCACCATTTCTAGCTCATTTGCTTTTTGGTACTCATTTTTTAAGATTGATGCAACATCTGTAAGGTACTTTTCTTCAATTAAACCGTCTTTTACGTGTAGCTCTTTATTCTTATTCACTCTTTCAATAAATGATTGTGTTGACTTTAGTAATGCAAGAGTTTGATCTTGTACATCAAAAATAGTGTTTTGGTGGATTTGCATAAATATCCCTTTATTAGATAACTTTTTTTCTTTTAATTGGACTCTTTAATATTGCTTCGTTGTTTTACATTTAACTTGCAACATACTTTTTAAGCTCTTGGATCAAAGTTTGTTTAATTTCATCAGGCGAAACAACCTCTATTTCAGGTACCCAGTATTTAATTAGTGGCAGTATTTGTTTACTCGTTGCCACTCTTGAAGAAACAAGTAACTCACCTGTTTCGAGTTCTTCAATAATTCGTTGATTGGGGAATAGGTTGCGTCTTAGGAAGTACTGAGCAATGTCTTTTGATACTTTTACAACAACTTCAAACTTGGTTTCACTAAAAAATATTCCATCATCTTGCTCTATTACATCGATAAAGTGCTGTTGTGAGGTAAACGCTTCTGCCTGCTCTAAAATATGTGTTAACTCTGACAGGTGAAATGATTTTAATGTATTGTCATCAACAGCCGCTAAGTACCAAATACCTTTACTATTAACAAGCCGGTAAGGGGCAATGTTGTTATATTGTTTGTTTTTATAGCTAAAGTTAATACGTTTATTGCGTTGAATAACTTCTTCAAGTTTATTTAAGTTTGGTTCAACTTTATGCTTAGGTTCATAGTTGTGACCTTTGATTAGGTATGGGCTATTGATGGCTTGTGATAAAATTGAGCAGATAAAATGGGTATCTAAATTAGGATAAAGTGCTTCAATCCCTGAGATGGCAGCGAAGTGGCGTATATCTTTTGGAGAGAGATTACCAAGAGCAGAAGGAGCTAGGCTGTAGTGCCCTTTACTTTCAAGTATGGGTAAAAAGCTAAGTCTCTCGTTCAAGTCGCGTTGGACTGTACGAACACTGACATTAAACTCTTCTGCAAGCGAAGAAATGCTAAGTGTTTTTGCATCGTTTAATTGAGTGATAATACTTGCTAGTCGCTCTGCAAGTTTAACTTCTGCTTGTGAGTTCAAATTACTACTTCCTTGTGATTACACGTGTAACGTACATTATTCATATTAGTTTTTAAAGACACTATCCACGAAATCTTCAAATAAGTCGTCAATAAACCTCTCTGCTGGAGATTTGTCTTTGCTTTGGTCTATTAAGTAGTCCATTGTTTCATTAATAAAAACAACATTGATTTTATTTCTATCAATCGTCGCGCTACTCCAGTTTTTGTATTCTTCACGATCTTGAAATGCTAACTCGAGCGGGGTTTCAGAGGTTATATATAAATCTTTAACGGCTGTTATTCCGCCAAGAGGAGCAAGTTGATTTATATCGTGTACATCACCTTTGCTCTTTTTACAAAACGAGTAACCTGATGTACCTGTCAATGTTAATGAGGTATCTGGATTTTTACCTATAAATGTAAAGCCAGTTAATAATCTTTGATCAGGAATCGAAAATTCATCTCCATCAAGAATAATCGCTATATATGCTTCTTCAGCGAGTACTAAGTTTAGTTCTTGCTGCGTATTTACTGTTATTGTTTTCATAGTGTCACCTTATCTGTTTTTTGTAGATTACAGAGGGTCTACGACAGGGAGTGTCGCTTATGAAAAATTTTTAGCATTTATGGTGGTTTTAGTTTTTCCTTATTTAAGCCTTAAAAAACAACACTATAAAGAGCTAGATTTTAGCAAGTAAACTGTGTAAGTTATTTTTATAATCAAGGAGACAGCGAAAATTGATATGGAATACTGCGACTTAAAAGATAAACAAAAGCAAGTTAGAGAGTCCTTCTCTGATAATCTAGCTCTACGCGTACATAGATCATTAAGCTGGTTAAATAAGTCAGAGCAGTGTGATGACCTTGACTCACAATTTATTTTCTTGTGGGTATCGTTTAATGCGGCTTACGCACAAGATACAGAGTGTCTAAGCATTAACGAAACTCAATCTTTTACATTATTTTTGGAAAAGCTCAACTCACTCGATAAGCAAAAGCGCATTTATAATTTATTATGGCATGAGTTCCCTAACAGCATTCGTGTTTTATTGAATAATAAATTCGTATTTCAGCCATTTTGGTCATTCCACAATGGCTATATCACTGAACAAGAATTTAAAAGTAAATTTAGTGAAGCAAAGAAGTTTGCAAATTTTGCATTAGCAAATAATGAAACAGATAAACTTGCATCTATTGTATTACAACGTTTATATACATTACGAAACCAACTAATGCACGGTGGGGCAACATGGAACAGCAGTGCAAATAGAGAGCAATTAAAAGATGGCGTACAATTTTTATCGCAATTAGTGCCTTTTATTATTGATATTATGATGGATAATTCAAAAGAGCTCTGGGGAGAAGCTTATTATCCTCTTGTTGATTCATAAAAGCTGGCTAAGGCAATAAACCGTGTTCTTATTATAGTTTACTGGGTACTAATAAGTTTAACGATGATTTGGTTTAAAGGCGTGGTTGTTTTTAAAACACTCAAGTTTACTTCAAATATATACGTAAATTGTAGAGCAATTAGTGCTTGTAGAAGGCTATAGTCACTGCGAACCCCTCTACACTTTATTTTTTAATTTGGTGTTGTCAACCTTTCATAGCGGCAATTCTACCAAATAGAGTAAGCTGAACTATCTCAGTACCTGAGTTTTTCATTTGTTGTGTCATGTAGGCTTATTTTTTCTTCTTAATCTACCAAAAGTTAAGGGCTTTTAAAGAGGGGGGAACTAATGCAGACTACTTGTCAAAAGAAGCAAGTGGAGTCGAGTTCATGACTGCTGATAAACTCCAGTTTCTAATAACTACATTTCTTGATGTAACGAAAGATGATTTAGAGAACTATTTATCTAAAATCATCGATAAAGTAGATAGCTTGTTTGATGCCATTTTGCCTATTTACATCATTCAGAAAAATAGGCTTCGTTAAGAAAAATTATGGCAAGTTGTTCAAGTGGGAGTGAAGGTGTTTGATTTTACTCGCTACACAGTTTATCCAAGCTTTCTTCGGCCTTTTATTAGGGGAGTTGGATTGAGGGAAATATATGAAATTTTTTACAGCTCTTAGTCTAATTGCGCTTACAGTACCTTTAACTGGACAAACTAATACAGATTTAGCAGAGCAACTCTATGCGATAAATAAAGACTATGCAAAGTGTTTGGATGTTGCATTAGGGAATTTTAACTCAGAAACCCAAACCCAAAAAGCAATGTCCAAGTTTTACGAAGCTATCACAGCAAATACTGATGAGCTCATAGAGTTACAGATTAGAGCTAATGACAAGGGAATGCTGGTTTTTTTAGACATGCTTCAAGACCGTAGGGTTTTATTGGGTTATATGGTCGCAAAAATGTCTGAGCCTGACAAAGCATTCGAAGCCAATAAAAGACAGTTAAAAAAGAAATATGATTTTGATTGGAAGCTAGTTCATCAAGAGTTGTGGAGAACTAATGGCTGTAATGCGATTTATGATTCGTTTGATTAAACTCAAAATATCTGTTTAAGAGTTATATGCAACGCAAGGTGCTTGAGCTATAGGGGACTTTTGCTCTCGAAACTCTTGATACAATTAATAGAACTATTTTTTTGAAAAATTTAAGGAGAGTAAAGTAATGTCAGATACAGTGACAGAGAAAGCAAAAGCTTGGTTTGATGATAATCCAGAGTATAAAAAAGTATGTATGATATTGGATTTTCATCTATCTCAATTTTACACAGGCTCAACTAAGTGGCGAAAAGATGCCACAGTGAAGGTAGTCTTTGGTAAGAACCAATCTAAAGGAAGGATTTCTGTTACACCAAATAAGGGTAATGTTCGTATAAGGTTTGCGCCATTAAATAGCTCTAAAATTATAAATGAAGAATTTATTAATGTTGACTTAGGTGAGCTGCCAAGTAAATGCGCAATAAAAGTTAAAGAGGTTGATAATGTTTTTGACTATTACATTCCTATAAATGCTACCGAATTACAGCCATGTTTAGCTATTATCGATAAAATCCTTGATAGGTTTAAGTTTGATAATTTTAGTGCTCCCTCAGATGAATGCTCAACAGATATGTGGAGTAATAATGCGGATGCTAAAATAGTTAGACGTAAATTATCAGAATTTACCTCCGTTGTTCTTCGTGAACAAGAAATGGAGAAGCGATTTGTTAAATGGCTTAAATCTTCAAAAGGTATAGATGCTCGCTCTCAAGATACAGATGGTTTATTTCGAAGAGATGTTGTTTATACCGAGGGTAATAAGTATGTAGTTGCAGAACTTAAGTACACTAACTCTGTAATTCAAAACATAGAGATGGCCATTGGGCAGCTATTAAGATACACACTTCATCCTGACATACAGAAACAAGGTGAAAAGTTGATTGTAGTATCAGGCGGGGTTGAACCAACTGATACTGACTTTGAATTTTTTAAAAATATGAATAAATTTATAGATTTAGAGTTTGGTTTTATTTACGAGTCACCAGAATATTCAGGTAACTTCATTGAGCTTAATTACGATTAAGCACTTGAATAAGAGTCGTATTTGTAAGGGCTATGAACGGGAAGGCAGTAAAGGGACAAGAAAACCTACCTTTAAATCTCTTCTTATTGCCTTTAAGTTATGTTGCTGGTGATAAGCACTATATTGGAAGCAAATAGATTAAACAGTAACTATCCATTTCTAGCCACTCACAGTAAATGAACCGGGTTGTTAGTTTGTAGTCAGTTTAATATTGAAAGCTAGGAGGAGTTTCATTATTTAAATAAACTTAAATAGTTGAAGAGATTCTAGTTTGTTAGATTTACAAGGGGAGAGAAGTGGGGCGACTGATGGGGCTTGAACCCACGACAACCGGAATCACAATCCGGGGCTCTACCAACTGAGCTACAGCCGCCACTGAGATACACCTCGTTTGGTGTGGCGCGCATATTACATAATTAAGTTTAGCTTGTGAACCCCTAAAATGAAAAAAGTCGAAAAAACTTACTTGTCTCAGAAAATTCAGAAATAACCCTTTGGTCAGCTGGCATTCAGTTTCGCAGATTAGACTTGCGTTTTTTGTAATTGAGCAAATACTCATTTCTTAGTTTTGCGTGTAATTTAATGATTTTTTAACCAAAGATCATATATAATTTGCACAGCGTCATGCTACAAATGAACTTCAGGAGAGAACATGGATACAATAATGAACTGGATCAACGAGAATTCAGGTTTAATCATACATTACGCCGTTCAGGCGGTTCTAGCGCTAATCATTTTCTTCATCGGTGGTCGCATCGCTAAATTCTGCGAAGGCTTAACTGAAAAAGCATTTGATAAAAAGAAAGTCGATAAAGCTGTAGGTTCATTTGTTGCTAGCATTGTCTATGCAATTGTATTTGCTGCAACAATCTTAATGGCATTATCTCAACTTGGTATTGAGACAACATCGTTCATTGCTATTTTAGGTGCGGCAGGTCTAGCTGTAGGCTTAGCACTTCAAGGTTCACTTTCTAACTTTGCATCAGGCGTTTTAATCATCTTACTTCGTCCTTTCAAATCAGGTGACTATGTAGAAGCTGGTGGTAAAGCGGGTACAGTTAAGAAAATCGAAATTTTCTCTACAGAATTACGTACACCAGATAACAAAGTAATTATCATGCCTAACTCATCAATTATGGGCAGCCCAATTACTAACTTCTCTCGTGAATCAACTCGTCGTATCGATTTAGTTATCGGTGTTGGTTACGATGCAGATCTTAAAGAAGCGAAAGAAGTACTTAAATCAGTTTTAGATAAGGAAGAGCGCTTATTAAAAGACCCAGCATACACAGTAGCTGTATCTGAGCTTGCAGATTCAAGCGTAAACTTTGTCGTTCGCCCTTGGGTTAACTCAGCTGATTACTGGCCAACGTATTTCGATTTAATGGAAAACATTAAGATCGCATTAGATGATGCCAACATCACAATCCCATTCCC
Source organism: Pseudoalteromonas shioyasakiensis (assembly GCA_013391845.1). NCBI lineage: Bacteria > Pseudomonadati > Pseudomonadota > Gammaproteobacteria > Alteromonadales > Pseudoalteromonadaceae > Pseudoalteromonas > Pseudoalteromonas shioyasakiensis. The sequence continues at coordinate 85,339 of CP058414.1, read as the reverse complement.
GCAAATGGATGTTCATTTGCACAAAGAAGACTAATAAGTCTAACTTACAAGTAGTAAAGGTTATTTTTTAATGAAATTAAAAGCTTTATCAGTTCTAGTTGCAGCAAGCGCTGCAACTAGCGCATTCGCAGCAGATGAAACCAAAACTTGGGATGTAACCAGTGAATTAGGTGCTATCGTAACAAGCGGTAACACTGAAACAACCACACTTAAAGGTGGTATCAAGGTTCTACATAACCTAGAAAACTGGAATAACGAGTACAAGTTAGACGGTCTTTATAAAGAAGATGAGATCGAAAACGACCAAGGCGTTAAAGAAACACAGCGCACTAACGAAAAGTACTCAATCTCTGCACAAGGTAACTACAAGTTAAACGAAAAGCATTCACACCTATTCATTTACGGTTCGCACGTATCTGATTACTTTGGTGCATACCGCAACGAATCTGTTATCTCAGCGGGTTACGGTTTACGCTTAATCGACCGCTCTGATATGTGGTTAAACGCTGAAATTGGTCCGGGTTATAAATACTTCCAATACCCTGATAACAGCACAGAAGTTGATGACAACGGTGAATCACTTGCTGGTGAGCGTGAAGGCGAAGTAATCGCTTTAGGTAAAGTTGACTATAACTGGCAAATTTCAGACAGTGCACGTTTTACTCAGTTAGTATCAGTTGAATATGGTGATACCAACACTAAAACACGTTCAGAGTCTGCAATCCTTGCTAAGATCAACGGCTCATTACAAATGAAAGTGGCTTACAACATCACCCACAACTCAGATGTTGCGGATGATAAAGAAAACACAGATACAGAAACGTCACTAACGCTAGTGTATAGTTTCTAATGTTTTTCAGTTGAGAATGAATGGGTAAACTTGTTTACCCATTTTTTTTGTTTATAAAATGATGTAGTATGCCGCGGTTATCTTTATTTTCTTAGAAGGGAAACTTTGTGAAGTTTTTTAGACTTGTAATTGCGCTTTTTATCTCGCTTTTATTTATTACTGAAGCTCATTCAGTCACTCCAACTAAGCAACAAATCGAACAATTTAAAAAACTCCCCAAATCTCAACAAGAAGCACTTGCTAAGAAGTACGGCTTAGACCTCAGTATGTTAGTCTCGGCAGACCAAAACGAAAATCAATCTACGAATGAAGTCTCAGATACTGTAATGCCTAGAGGCATGTTTGACGATAACGAAGATAACAAAAAAATTACAGCAGAAGAGAAGTTCAAACCAGAAGAAGATGAGTTAAAACCATTTGGGTATGAGCTTTTTTCTGGCGAACCAACCACTTTTGCTCCGTCAGAAAGTGCACTTGTACCTGATAGTTACATTGTTGGGCCTGGTGATACTTTTACTATCAACTTGTTTGGTAAAGAAACGTCCGCAGAAGAGGTTATTATAGATCGCGAAGGTCGCTTAACTATTAGTAATCTTAAGCCGGTTACAGTTAGTGGCATGCAGTACAGTGATGTCGTGAGCTTAATAAAAGCGAAAGTTAAACAGGAAATCATTGGTACAGAGGCTTATGTATCAATGGGAAAAACGCGCTCAATCCGCATAATGGTTTTAGGTGAAGCTTATAAGCCTGGTGCATATACAGTTCCTTCTCTAGCTTCAATTACACATGCATTATTTGTGAGTGGTGGCGTGTCTGATATTGGCTCACTTAGAAATATACAATTAAAGCGTGCAGGAAAAACAGTAACAACTCTCGACTTATATAACCTATTGATAAAAGGTGATAGTAGTAACGATGTCATTTTAAAGCCGGGTGATGTTGTATTTATTCCACCAGTTGGTATGCGAGTGAGTGTTGAAGGTGAAGTACGTAGACCAGCCATTTTTGAGCTTAAAAAAAATGAATCTAGTCAAGATTTAATAGCTATGGCAGGTGGCTTTAATGCAGCTGCATATCCGCAGAAAACAGTTGTAGAACGCTACACAGGTAATAGTTCGAGAACCGTCCTGCAACTTAACTTATCTAAAAGAGATGCATATAAACCAAATGATGGAGATGTAATTCGCGTTCCATCTTCTAGTAAAGAATTAGACAATGCAGTGACTCTGCTTGGTGCTGTTGCTCATCCAGGTAACTACGCGTGGCATGAAGGAAAAACTGTCAGTCAGCTATTTGGTTCTCTAAAAGCAGATTTACTGCCAATTGCAGACTATGATTATTCATTAATTGTTCGCGAGACTAACTTACGTGGTGATATTGAGTTACATCAGTTTTCCCTCATAAATGCAGTAAGTGGTGAAGAAGACCTAGAGCTAAAGCCTCGCGATATTGTTGTTGTATTTAGTCGTTTCCAATCTTTAGAAAGTGAAGAAAATGCCCTCGCAGGCATGGCTTTGACTAAAGAGCAGTTAAAACAACAAGAAAAAATCAAGCTTTGGGATGAGTACGAAGAGCGAAAGTTTTATGAATTTATCGATCTTGGTTCAGCTTTGGATAAGGAACTAGCTGAGACACTCTCTAAAGAAAAAGAGCAAGAAGTTCTTTCTATCACAGAATTGCTCACAAGTAAGGAAGAATTAGAAGAGCATGAGTATGCTGTTTTTAGTAGAAAAAGGTTGCTTAAACCTATTTTGGCTAAACTGAACCAGCAAGCAAATTCTGATGACGGATTACAAATTATAGGTATTCGTGGTGAGGTATTTTACGAAGGTGTATATCCAAAACCTGTGAATGCATCAGTGAAAGGAGCGCTGCTAGCTGCTGGTGGCCTAAAAGAATCTGCCTATTTGAAGAGTGCTGAAATTACTCGCTTTGCAGGGAAATCTAATTTGGAACACATTAGTATTGATTTAGCTAGATTAGTTAATGATGAGTCAAGCTCATCATTTGAGTTACAAAGCAAAGATACAATTAATATTTACCCGATTCCAAATTGGCAGCAAGATAGAAAAATTAATATTGTTGGCGAAGTAAAATTCCCTGGTGTTTATAGTATTTCAAAAGGCGAAACGTTAGCCGAAGTAATTGAGCGAGCAGGCGGTTTTACTGAGTTTTCTTATCCTGAGGGGGCTATTTTTACGCGTGAGGAAACTCGAAAACAACAGCAGCAACAACTAAAGAAGTTATCTGAAGACTTACGCCGAGATATTGCTTCTAAAAGTTTTAACAACTCTATCACGGATGCGTCACTATCGTATCAAGATATGAATAATTTAATAAATGACTTAGCGAATGTTAGGGCCGTTGGTCGTTTGGTTATAGATCTACCATCAATTATGAATGGCCAGCGTCATTTAGAGGTAGAAGATCAAGATGTACTATATATACCTTCAAAACGCTCAAGTGTAAGTGTTGTAGGTGAGGTTAACTTTTCAGGCTCACACCTTTATCAGGAAGAGCTTAGCCTTAATGACTATTTAAGCCGCAGTGGTGGTTTAAAGCAACGTGCTGATGAAGACCGTATTTATATCATTAAGGCAAGTGGTTTAATTGAAGTGCCAAATGAAGGGTCTTGGTTTGCGGTTAATAATAATTCTCAGTTATCGCCAGGTGATACTATAGTAGTACCTTTAGATTCTGATTATATTGATAACCTGACTCTTTGGAGCACAGCAACACAAATAGTGTATCAAATGGGCGTAGCTGTAGCGGCTATTAGTTCATTATAACAATGAAGTATGTTTCTTAATTAAGGCTTCATAATGACCTTTGAATTCATAACATTGATGTTTGCATTTGTTTTTTCATACATCATAATTTTGGCGATTACGCCATTAGCTGTAAAATTTGGCTTAGTCGATAAACCATGCCTGCGTAAACAGCATACCGGCACCATCCCTTTAATTGGTGGATTGTCAATCTTTTTGGCTGTGGCAATTTCGATTATGGCATTTCACCCACTAACAGTGAAAATTGTAAGTTACTTAGCTTGTGCTGCGGTTATTGTAGTTTTGGGGGTTATAGATGATTACCGTCAATTAGGTGTAAAAATTAGGTTAGGCGTCCAAGTTCTAGTTGCTCTTGTGATGATCTATAGTAGTGAAATATACATTCATAATCTGGGCAATCTATTTTTAATGGGTGATATTGACCTTGGTTGGTTTGGTATAATATTTACAGTGATTAGTGTCATAGCTTGTATTAATGCCTTTAATATGATCGATGGCATTGACGGTTTAGCTGGCTCACTTAGTATTCTCACCTTATTATCTGTTTTTATTTTAATGCTGTTTAGTGGTAACTATGCTTTGGTTTATTTACCGCTTATTATTGTTGCGACCGTACTACCTTATTTAGCGTTTAATTTAGGTATTAAAGGCCATAGAAATAAGAAAATTTTTATGGGTGATGCGGGTTTCTATGTTTATTGGTTTGAGTGTTATTTGGTTTCTAATGGTAGGCACTCAGACAACCGAATCAGCATTTAGACCTGTAACAGCGTTATGGATTATTGGTGTGCCTTTAATGGACATGATGGCAATAATAATTCGCCGTAAACGTAAGGGGCTATCCCCGTTTAGTGCTGACCGCGATCATTTGCACCATATCTTTATGCGGGTAGGATTTAGTCCTCGCAGGGCGTTGAGCTCAATATTGTTTTTTGCCATAATTTTGAGCGGTGTTGGTATTCTAGGGGAAGTTTTAAATGTTCCTGAATGGATAATGCTTGCCCTATTTTTAATTGTATTTGTGTTTTATTCTTTAGCACTACAACACTGTTGGAAAGTAGCAAGATTTCTAAGACGAAAAAAAATAGACGTCAAAAAATAACTAAATTTAAAGAGAGTTTTATGAAAAAAAATAATGGTTTTACGATGATGGAGCTACTTGTTGTTATTGTCATCTTAGGGCTTTTAATGTCACTGGTCGCGCCTAAGTTTTTTTCTAAGTTAAGTTCATCAGAGCGTAAAATAGCAGCAGCACAAATGTCATCATTTGAAACCGCTATTGATACTTATCGACTTGATTTAGGTAAATACCCAACAGAACTTTCTCAGTTACGTAAAAGTGATGATCCACGTTGGGATGGTCCTTATTTACCAAAAGATATCCCGTTAGATCCTTGGGGAAACCCTTATGTCTACAAGACCCCTGGTGAAAATGGCAATCCTTATTCACTAAAATCATACGGTAGTGATGGTAAAGAGGGTGGTACCGACAACAACGCGGATATAATACATCAATAATGCAATTACATGATTTATTAATAGAAAAGTTTAGTGTTGACCCTCAAGATCTTACTCGAGCCTTAAATTATCAGGCAAAATATAGCGGAAGGTTAGAACAAGTACTTGTAAACATGGGGAGCTTGCCAGAAGATCAAGTTCCTTTGTTACTAAGTGAATATTTAGGTATCCCACTGTTTACTAGTGAACAATACGCTAACTTTTCTGCACTAGTCATCGATAAGCCTATGCTTGATATGTTTGTTGAGCAAAGCTGGTTACCAATAACTGACAATAAAGAGCACATTTCCTTTGCTTGTAAGGATCCACTTAACCAAGTAATGAATGATTGGTTAAGTAAAAATAATCAATCTTATTCTTTATTCATTGCGAATGAAGTTGATATTCAATTATTAGCAGCAAAGTACGAAGAGCCTTTAACAGATATCGATGATGATAGTCCTTTAGATGAGGAAGAACGCCTAAAAGAATTAGCTACAGAAGCCCCTACAGTAAACTTACTAAATTCACTAATTAGCAGAGCATTACGCCAAGGTGCATCAGACATGCACTTAGAGCCTTACCAAGGCCGCTACAGGGCGCGTTTTAGAATTGATGGTGTGTTGCATGAAGCTGAAACTATTTCGGCTCGTAAACAACTGCCAATAATTACGCGTTTGAAAATCTTGTCGGGAATGGATATCGCTGAAAAGCGCCGCCCGCAAGATGGCAAAATCGAAATGAAAATTGCCAATCAAGAGCTTGATATTCGTGTATCGTCATTACCATTAAATGATGGTGAATCAGTCGTTATGCGTTTTCTAAGAAAAGAGAACGTACGTTACGATATGTCCGTTTTGGGTTTATCAGATGACATTGATGAATTGATCCGCGAAGATATTAAAACAACAGCAGGGGTTGTGTTATTAACCGGCCCTACAGGTTCTGGTAAAACAACAACCTTATATACATTTTTGAACGCACTAAATAATGATGATGTAAAAATTATTACTTTAGAAGACCCGGTAGAATACCAATTACCAGGCATAAATCAGGTGCAAGTTAATAGTGATATAGGTTTTGACTTCTCAGCGGGCCTGCGCTCTATAGTTCGTCAAGATCCTGATGTAATTATGTTGGGTGAAATACGAGATAAAGAAACTGCTCAAATTGCATTACAGTCTGCATTAACTGGCCACTTAGTATTTAGTACTGTTCATACAAATGATGCTGCAAGTGCTTATACTCGATTACTTGACCTTGGTGTAGAAGAGTTCTTGCTCAATGCTGCACTGGTGTCGATAGTTGCACAGCGCTTAGCACGAAAAGTATGTAGCAATTGCAGTGAACCTGATCCAGATGCACAAAAGCTTATAGAAAAATATAACCTGAATCAGTTTGCTGAACGCTTTAGTATCGATACGATTAATTTAGTTCGAGGTAAAGGTTGTGAGCATTGTGCTCATACCGGGTATAAAGGCCGAATGGCCGTAACAGAGTATTTACGCTGTGATAATGAAATTAAAGCAATGCCAAAAGATGCTGATTTCATACCTAAAGCTAAAAATCATAACCACTCGCTTAATCGCCGAACCTTACTCGAGGATGGTTTACACAAAGCGGTACTAGGTCATACAACTATTGATGAAGTAATACGGGTCGCAGGTTAATGGCGCTTTTTAATTACAAAGCCTATGATTCATCTGGCGCAAAATCAGAGGGGCTTATTGAAGCAACCTCTGAGCAAGATGCAATTAACAAATTAAAAGTTCAAAAGTTACTGCCATTTGAAGTTAAAGAAGAGCAAAAAAGAGCAACGACCGGTGTGCTTTTTCAAAGCAAGGTATCCTTAGCCGACCTAGAATTTTTAACAGCAGAGTTAAGTTTGTTACTTGCAACTGGAGTTAGGATTGATCGTGGCCTAGACATTATTAGGCGAACAAAAGCTAAAGCTGCATTAGCACAAATGCTTGCTAACATTAGCAGTAGCATAAAGAAAGGGAGTAGCCTTTCTCAAGCAATCAGAGCTTATCCTGATGTATTCGATAACCTTTATTGTAACTTAATTGAATTAGGTGAAGCTTCAGGAAACTTAAGCGAAATATTTGCTGGTATCGCCAAAGATCTTAAGTTTAAACGTGAACTACAACGAAAAATTGTAGGTTCACTTACTTATCCATGCGTTATTTTATTTGTTTGTATTTTAAGTATTTTTTTCATATTTAATTTCATCATTCCAAAAATGGCTGATATGTTTGGTCAATTAAGCTCGCTTCCTTGGTATACCCAGCTTATGTTATCTATTAGTGAGTGGATGAATGACTATCAAGTGTTCTTGGCATTAGCAGTTATTGCTTCAGTCCCTGCCCTTATTTGGGCAAGTAAACGTAAAGGTTTTCAGCATTGGTGGCATAAAACAGCACTAAAATTACCTGTAATAGCGAATGCGAGCGCCACAGTTGAGCGCATACGTTTTAATAGTGGTTTAAGTTTGATGTTGAAAGCTGGTGTACCTATTGACCAAGCATTAGAACTGGCTGCGGGTAATATCAAAAACCATGTACTACATCACGAAATGACAATTGCGCGAAAAAAAGTAAAACGTGGTAGTCAATTAACCCCAGCATTACAGCAAACTTCTTTATATCCACCATTTTATATTTCACTGCTTGAAGTGGGGGAAGAGTCCGGTAATTTAGATATCGTATTCGATGAAATAGCAAATCGTTCACGACAAGATTTTGAAACCTGGACAGACAATATGACGTCGTTGATTGAACCATTAATGATTTTATTTATGGGTGGTTTCGTCGGTGGTATCGTCGTTATCATGTTGATGAGCATGATCTCTTTAAACGACGTAGGCTTCTAATGACGGGCGCAAATAATAAATTTGCACATGGCTTTACCTTGATCGAGTTAATCATTGTATTAAGTATTGTTTCATTATTACTTTCGGTTGTGGCGCCAATTTCAGTAAAAGCAGTAGACAAAAGTGTAGCTAGAACTGAGCTTCTTACAACACGTAATTGGGTTAAAAGCATTGCATTTCAATCTTTTGTCGAATCGCGTTCGTATCAACTTGAGCTCAAAGGCGATATGCTTTATTTATATCAAAGTGATACAAACCAACTAATAAAAACAAAAAAATTAGAATCATTACGGTTTGATGCACTGCAAGTAAACTTCAATAATAATGGACTCGTTTCACCTACACAGATCCAAGGCTATTTTCGAGATGAACCGCTAATGATAAGTTTAGAGTCCTCATCAAAATGAAAACAAAGCACCAGTTAGGCTTTACATTAGTTGAGCTGCTTATCGCGACTATTATTTTATTCTCTTCGCTTGCAGCCGTTTCGCTTATTTATAGGGGCGCCTTTATTGCCAGTGAAAAAGCGAGCAACCATGTAAAAATGGTTGCTAACCTCCCTTCATTAATAACGCAAATCCAACAACAAATAAAGTTATCAACTTCAGAACAGTCTACCTTGTCAGGCCGTGGAGTCGGCTGGGGAGTTGAATATCAATGGCAGGCTGCAATTGTGCAAAGTAAAGTTGTTGTAGATGAGGCAATGACTCTTGAATTTGGTAGACAGGCTGCTGAAAAAAAACAAATAAATTTGTGGCAAGTCACTCTCATAGTTAAACGAAATGGTATTGAAAAAAGCTATACATTTAATGAAGTGAGTTGGCACAATGGATAAACAGCAAGGGTTTACTTTAATCGAGCTGCTGATTTCAGTGACGTTGCTTTCCCTCATAATGTTTACTGGAAACTATGTATACATGCAATTGGCTTCTCGTTGGGACAAGGAGCTTGGTAGCTTTGAGCAAGATATTGAACAGACAAAATCAATCTATATATTGCAAAACATCTTAGAGGGTATAGAACCGTACCTGATCAAGAATAATCGAGGACGCCCAGAGATGTTTTTTGTTGGCGCTGAAGACAGCCTACTGATGATGACCAAAAATGGTTATACAGATACCAAAAATCCTGAGCTTGTGAGATTAACAGCTGTTCAAAATCAACAAGGTCGCTTTGAGTTAGTTTATCAGTCGATTTCAAGTGCTAATATGTTATTAATTAACTCTGAACAAAACATCGAATTTTCAAATAAGTACACACTCTTGAACGATCTTGATAGCGTTACTTTCAGTTATTATGGTTGGAGTTCTCTTGAGCAAAAAGCACTGCAAGAGCCAGGCGAAAAACCTTTTTGGCAACCGACTTATTCAGGTCTAGATCAACAGTTAACACCTCTAGTAATCAAGCTAACCTTAGTCAAAAAACAGCAGCCAATGGAATTTTACTTCCAATTAGATAAAGAGCCTAATCGTTGGTTTGGTAATTACATTCAAACGGGTGAATTATGACAAAGCAGCGTGGAATAGCTCTTGTACAAGTATTATTAATCGTCGCAGTCGTTTCTATATTAGCCTTATACTTTACGCAGTCAGCCCGACAGCAAGTAAAAAGCGCAACTATGATGGTTGATAAGGCCCAAGCCTTAGTTGAGTTAAATAACGCCCAAGCGAATATCGTATTTTCTCTGCTGACTGAAAAGTTAACACCTATCCCTAGTCCTCCGGCTAACAATCCTCAAATTACAACGTGGAACTTTTATGGGGAGCCTTTTAAAACAACCAACAATGTTGAAGTTCGGTTACAAGACTTACGTGGTTTGCTAAATATTCACTACCCAAATCAAGTTCGCTTAAAGCGATTGTTGACCTATAGCGGCTTAAATGATTATGATGCCCAGCTTGCGATGTTGCAGATCATAGCTTGGCAGAGTTTAGAGAAGCGTTCAGACTACATTAGTGGTGGCACTGTTACACGTAATGCAGCTATTCATGATATTGAAGAGCTTGGGCATTTGGGGTTGCCTTCGAAGCAATTGGCAGTACTTGCTGAAAACACAACGCAATATAAAAAAGGCACGTTCAACCCTATGAATTCGCCTAATACGTTACTTTATGCATTATTAAGTAACGACGTTGCAGAGTATGTTATTATGCAACGTAAAGCCAATAGGTTAACGGTTAAAGACTTTGTCCAAGCAACTGGCATAACTGAAAGTGATGATATTATTTTGTACCCATCCAATTTATTCAGGGTATCGTTAACATCGAGAGTTGGGCAGGCGGTAGTAAATAAAACAATATACTTTCATTTGCAACCAACAAAAGATCCCGTGATCAATGAAGTAGCTGTTAAGACGCGATAGAGAGCATAATGATTAATAATAAAATTAAGCTGTTGTTTAAAAAATGGTTATGTAAAGTGGTTGCTTTTTATACTGATCAACCCTACGAACTTGTGCTAAATGAGCACCATCAATTTGCTTTAAAACCATCATCAGACACACAATCAACGAAGTGGTTATTAGTTGTTGGGCGTCAACACTACAATGAGCAACTCAATGCTTACCCTATTGGTAATAAAAAAGAATTAAAGCAGTTACTAGAAATTGAGAAAAAAAGTAAAGATAAACAGCAAGCTACCACCCAGACCTTAGTAACTGTGATGGCGGCAGAACAAAGCCAAGTAATGCAATGGCAATTTGCTAAAGACTTACCTAAAGCGTGGTTTACGCTACCTGAGTCGTTATTAATGAGCCAAACAGTCAATGATGGAGAAGTGATTTTAAATACTCATCATAATGCTAGCTTCATCACTAAACATCAGAAGAATGTTTGCTCATCATTGCAAAGTAAAATAATAAATAGCCCTGAACGCTTCGCTAGTATGTTTGGTATTCCGTTAAGCAAAGTAATCAATATTAATACAGAGCAAGAATATTTAGAGCGGGTAATCAATGGCTTGTATGCTGTACCTAAGCAATATTTACAAGCCTTCTTAAATATTCCAGTCAACATATTTAACAAACGCCTAGCTCTTCGATACAGTGCTATTTTTGGCGGTATATTTGTTGTCTATGGTTTATTAACTAGTGGCTACTTAGTTTTCAAAACGCATCAGCTAGAAAGTCAACTCGACGCTAACAAAGCAACAGTCAATAAAGCGCTAAATACATTGAATGTATATATGACCAGTCGTGATGCTTTACAACAGCGACAGCAATTGTTGCGACAACTTCCTATAACTAGCCCGGTTTTTATGGTTATAAGTGATTTATTTAATTCTGCAGAATTGAGTAGTATAAGCTGGCAAGAAGGGCGCTTTGTTTTGAGAGGTAAGGCAAATAAAGCGACCGATGCACTTGCGACTGTTATGCAAGATAGTCGAGTGGAAGATGCTAAGTTTGATTACCCATCGCGTAAAGAACGCGGTGGTGAAAGCTTTGTTATTAGTTTTGTTCTAAATACAGGTAATGATCAAGTGATACCTGCGGTGTCTGAGCAGGGGGCGCAATGAGTCAGTTACAACCTAAGCAGCAAATAGCTTTAGCATTGTTAGCGGTTTTATTAGTGCTTAAGTTTGCGGTAGTCCCACTACTTGATTGGCAAGATGAGCAAATAGGCATAATTAGCAACTTACAAAAGCGTGCTACAAAATCGCAAACTGTAATCGATAATCAAGCGACTATTGATTCTCAGCAACAGCAAATCAGTAAGCAGCTAGAGAGTATTAATCGGTTATTTGTCGAGCCACAAAAAGATACAGAGTTTAAACTTGCTATGCAGCAAAAAGTTGAGCAGTTGATGGCAACGCATAATCTACAGATAAACAACAGCAACTGGTTGGTCAGCCTTAAAGTAGCAGAAGACAGCTTGATGCGTCATCAACTTACATTAAACATAAGTGGTAAACTGATAAACTTTCAAAATGTGTTGGTGCAACTAGAAACGAACACGCCATTAATGCAAGTTAGTGATTTTAATATGCGTATGAAAGGTCAAACTGCGCAAGAACTTGGTCAGGTTGATGGTACAATTCAGCTAAGCTTTTATATGCAACAAGGAGAACCTAATGAATAGAGCAATACTTATTCCTAGCGTTCTTATTTTATTGTTATTAGCTTTAGATTTTAGCAATCGTTTAATTTTAGAAAGCACCAAAGCAGATAACGACTTTAACCAGAAAAGTTTAAAGGTTATGCCTTTGCCGTTACTATCTGAGACAACAAGGCAAACACTAGAGCAAACATACAAAAAATACAGCCAACCCGTGCAAAATACACAAGTAGCAGAAAAAGGCTTGTCCGCGGCTGAACAAGCAGAGCAAAATGGTGAACTAATTAGCGTATTTGCTGGCGATTATGAACTTAAACTAAAAGCTGTAATCACTACAAATGAACCTTATGTATTAATAGAACAAAAAAATATCAATGACGATAATACACAACTTGTTAAGTATGCCGATATGCAAACAGTGCATGGTTATAGCTTAAAAGTATTGTCAAATACCGAAGTTGAGCTTACTAAAGGTCAACAAAATATTACTTTAATCATGTACCAACGTGGTTGATAAACAACTAGTTATAGTGTCCGGAAAATTTATGAAACATAGCAAGGCCATTTTTTTAGGCATGGTTGCGATGAGTGTACTTACAGGGTGCGCAAGATCAAATAGCGGTATTACCGCGGCGCCATCGTATTTAGAAAAAGCACAGACAAATAATGTTACAGCAACAGACGTAGACAAAGTTGAAGATACGCAGCAAGCTAAAAAAGCAAACCAAGGAATTGTTTACGTAGAGCCGTTACAAAATAAAAGCAGCCTAAAATCAAGCCAAACAGACCTTGCAAGCCAATTTAGTGATACTGAGCAAGTTAAGTTAACTGCTGATAGCTTACTAGTTAAAGATTACCTGCATTATGTGTTTGGTGAGTTATTAAATGTTAATTACATTTTGGGTGAACAGCTAAATACGAGTAAAGCTCAAGTCACATTAAATCTTCAAGATGCGTTAAGTAAGCGTAAATTGTTTACAATCAGTGAGCAAATGCTGCAAGAAAGAGGCATTGTTATTCGTTTTCAAGACGGCATTTATTACATTCATCAATCAGAAGATGGTATATCAAATAACTTAGTGTACGGTTATGGTGCTAACCCTGAAGATGTACCTAATACTTCGAGCGAAATTGTACAACTCGCGCCTTTTAAAGCAGGTATGCAGACCTCCTTATCAAATACAATTAAACAGTTAACAAAAGTAGATGCTAGACCGCTATTCGAGCAGCAAGCGATAATGTTTAAAGGTAAGCGAAACGATATTATTAAGGCGCTTGAGTTCATGCAGTTAGTTGATCAGCCCGTGTTTCGTGATCGTTCAATAGGCATGTACAAATCAAGTTTTGTTCCAGTCGATGAATTGAGTAAACAATTACAAGATTTACTTAAGCAAGAAGGCATATCAGTGAGTATAAATGCGTCAAGTGAGCAAGCTATTTCTATTGTGCCGCTTGAGCGCACGAATACCATGGTGTTTTTTACAAACAACAAAGATTTTTTGAAGCGAGTGTCGTTTTGGGCAAAACAACTTGATAAACCAGCTGACGGTAATCAAGAGCAATACTTTGTATTTGTACCAGAGTTTGCAAGAGCTGTAGATTTAGGCACAAGTATTCAAAATCTTTTAGGTGGAGGCAGCGCTCAGACTTTATCGAATAGCACCTCAGCTGCGAGCCAAAATCAACAACTAAATACTTCTAGCCAGTCAAAAAAATCAGCTTCTGCAAATGTTTCAGTTCAATCTGATGGTATTAAGATGGTAGTTGATGAACGTTCTAATTCATTGATTTTTTATACAACGGGTGATGCCTATCGTAACTTACTTCCTATGATTAAACGATTAGATATTATGCCTAAACAGATCATGTTAGAAGTAATGATTGCAGAGGTCAGTTTGACCGATGTGTTTAAACAGGGAGTTGAATTTGCTCTTACAAACTTAGGAGCAACGACTCAAGGTGGGTTTACACTTAATGCAAATACACAAAATAGTCCAGGCCTAACTTACGCCTTGTCTGGAGCTGCTGGTAGCTTGGCAATTAACTTATTGCAAACTAATGATTATGTAAATGTACTATCAAGGCCAACACTCGCAGTGCGAGACGGTGTTGAAGCAAATATTAGTGTTGGTGACCGTATCCCTGTTGTAGGGGAGATTGTTAGTGATTCAACTAATGGGTCTCGTACATCTGTGAACTACTTAGAAACAGGTATCGATTTAAAAGTAACGCCAACCGTTAATGCGCAAGGTGTAGTTGTTTTAGAAATAAGCCAAGATATAAGTACTCAAGCAGATGGTACTGGAGCAGAGGGAAATCCAATTGTGTTTGAGCGTAGTTTACAGACAGAGGTAATTGCTGCAAATGGTCAAACAATTATGCTTGGCGGGCTAATTAGCGAAAACAGTACGTTAAGTGATACCTCAGTGCCTTTCTTTTCTAGTATTCCATTATTAGGAAAGCTGTTTGATAAAACAAATAATAACTCTACTAAAACAGAACTTGTTGTATTAGTGACACCCCGAATCATAGGTAATACAGCTGAATGGGAAAGTGTTTACGAGCAGTTTAAAGAAGGTCTATCTGAATTAAAGTTATCAACAACCCCAAATAGGGGGGGGGGTTAATTAGATTGGTAATTAAATCGACTGAAAGTACTAAAACTGTATTGTTCAAAAATTTAGTCGCTTGAAATGTTCATTAATTGATGTAAATAAAACACAGCATAATTAGCATAATACAATATAGTACAAAAAACACCCAAAACAGCTTGTGTAAACAATTGTAACGAAAGACTTTTTTTTTAACTTAAAAATTTACATTATATTTAAGCTTCTGAAAATTAAGGTTTTTAAAAGGTGTACATAGAATCCATAAAACTGTAATATAAATTTGTTAGTGTAACGACTGTTAATTACTTGACAATAAACTAACATTCATTAGACTAATTCTGAATCTGACTAGTAGTCACTTAGGTGACGGCCTATAGTGCATGGTCATTCAAAACTAAAAAAAAAGGAACAATGAACGTTCCTGTTTCATGAAACTTTGGAGAATATATAATGTTCAAAAAAACTCTATTAGCACTAGCTCTTACTGGTGTTGCTGGTGTTGCTAACGCTGGTTCTATCGCTGTAACTGGTGGTTCAAAAAACATCTCAATCGAAGGTAATGCTACAACAGCTAATGCTGGTAAAATCGATGCTGCTGACCTTGGCTCTGTAGTTCTAACTCCAGGCAGTGACTACATTACTAATGACCTTTTAATCGTTAAAGTAACTGGTGCAACTTTTGACACTACAGTAACTCCAACAATCACTGTAAGCGCTGGTTCTTCACAGTTTGATTTTGTTGATTACTCAGACGCAAATACTTTACGTCTACGTGTTTCTCAAGCTGACCACGCTAAAGCAAACACTATTACAGTTGCAGGTTTCCGTCTAGTTTCAGGCACACCTTCAAACAAACAAAAAATCACAGTTGCTACAAATGCAATCTCAGTTAACCCGTTAATCGGTAACTATGATGCAGCTAAAGCAGTTGAGCTTGGTCAATTTGTAAACCAGCTTTCTTACAAAATCACTAAGTTAGATGGTGAAGTTTCTACTGGTAAAGGCCGTGCACAATTCACTGGTACTTCAGCACTAGCGGACGAGTTAACTCTTGCTGCTACTAACGATACATCAGCTGTTGATGCACTTACTTTCACTAAAGAAACTCACGTAATTAAAGGTGATTTCTCTTACCTAGCTGACTACGATCTTAAAGCAAACGGTGGTGACGAAGACGGTACTGTTGAGCCAGCTGAGCTTGCTAACGCAATCACTACAACTGGTTTCACTTCAGCTTCATTCTCAATCAATACTGGTTTAAACGAGTTAACAGTTAAAGATACAACTCTTCCTGCTGCTTCTTCAACTTTAACTTTCAAAGTAATCGGTCAAGCGAATGGTGGTTCAGTACTTAAAGCTCCACAATCATTCACTATTGATTCAACAGTTGCTGATGCATCTACTACAGTTGCTTTAGCTACAGCTTCTGCTGGTTCTTGGTCTCTTGATGGTTCAACTGACGACATCGAGCTTATGCCTTTCGGTTCTGAGTACGCTCAGTCAATCACTGTTGCTAACCGTGGTTCTGTTGAAGGTGCAATCACTGTAACTCTTAAAGCTGAAGGTAAAACTTACACTAAAGAGCTTACTCAAATGGCTGCTGCTAACTCTGTAACAAACATCAGCCTAGAAGTTGCTGCATTTGCTAAAGAGTCAGGCATCACTGGTAACGCACACGTAAACGTAGTTGTTAATGCTCCATCTAGCAACATCGGTGTTAAAGGTGTTTACTACCACAAAGCTTCAGCTGACCGTGTATTAACTTACTAATAAGTATTTAGTACATAACCAGCTATGGTTTTAAAAAAGCGAGCCCTTGGCTCGCTTTTTTTATGTATAACGTTTACTTGCTCTAAATGAGAAATTGTTAATCTAGGAGGCGACAGGTTTTATCCCTAAAAAGGTTAAGTATTATTGCGGATTGCTATTAATCAAAAATTCCTTTCTCCGCTAGCCCCTGTAATCGTTGTTTGCTACACTTCGACACTGTTTTTGTTTTGTGAGCATGATGAGTGAAGTATCCAATAGTAAAACCGTTTTTGCCTTCAATCGACGCGTACAAAGCGCAAATTGATGGTGTATTTGAACGCTGCTGGTTAACAAATAATGGCCCGTGTTTGCAGCAATTTGAGCAACAACTAGCAGAATATTTAGGTGTTGAATATTTACTATTGGTTGCTAACGGCACATTAGCATTGCAAGTCGCATTTGCTGCATTAGATACTAAAGGAACGGTATTAACCACACCTTTCTCATTTGCTGCAACAGCAAGTTCTCTCAAGTTTGCGGGTATTACCCCCGAGTTTATTGATATAGACCCACGTACTTATAATTTAGATATTAATAAAGCAACGCATTCACAGCTTAATAGTGCGACAGCGGTTTTAGCTGTGCATGTTTTTGGTAACCCATGCGATGTAGAGGCGATAGAGAACAAAGCAAAAGAATATAACTTAAAAGTTATATATGATGCTGCTCATGCTTTTGCGAGCGATATTGATGGGAAAACGGTGCTTGATCATGGTGATGTAGCAACGTTAAGCCTACACGCTACAAAGTTGTTCCATAGCGTGGAAGGCGGTGCCATCATCTTTAAGCATGAATCTGATTATTTAAAAGCAAAGCAATTAATTAACTTTGGTTTTGATGCAAAACTATACCCAGAACTGGTTGGTATTAATGCTAAAATGAGCGAAATGCACGCTGCTATGGGGTTATCTGTATTCGAGCATGTTACTGAGATAACCCAGAAAAGGCGTGACCTTGTTACTCATTACCATCTACTTTTAAAAGCGACTGCAGAGCAAGGCCTATTGAGTTTACAGGCTTGGCACCCTCAAGGTGTAAATAATGGTGCATATATGCCTGTAGTCCTTAAAAGTGAACAACAATTGTTACAAGTACAGACTAAGTTGCTCGAACAAGGTATTCAAACAAGACGCTATTTTTATCCGAGCTTATCTACAGTCCCTGCTTATGGAATGCAGGGCAGCACGCCACATGGTAATGAGTTAAGTTTACGAATTTTATGTTTACCTATGTTTACTGATTTGACATTAGAAGGCGTTGAACAGATTTGCAGTAGTTTAATTTCAGCACTTGAAAGCAGTTGTTGATATACACCCATTTAATAGGAAGCTAGATGGCAATTTATACGCGAGATGAATTACTCAGCCTGGGTCTTTCAAAACTCGGTGAGAACGTAAAAATATCAAAAAAAGCGTCTATTTACGGTGCTTCAAGAATCTCTATAGGCGACAACGTCCGCATCGATGATTTTTGTGTTCTCTCTGCTGGAGAGGGCGGTATTACATTAGGCAGTCATATTCATCTTGCCGTATACAGCTGCCTTATTGGCGCTGGGCATATTCAATTGGCCGATTTTTGTAATATTTCTTCAAGGGTTGCTATCTACTCAAGCAGTGATGATTATTCAGGGGCTTTTTTAACTAACCCGACTATTGATAGTGAGTTTACTAACGTTGAACATGCCCCTGTAACACTAGCTAAGCATGTAATTGTTGGAAGTGGCAGTGTTATTTTACCAGGTGTTACGTTAGAGCAAGGTGTTGCTGTTGGCGCATTAACTATGGTGAATCGTTCTTTAGCTGCTTGGGGGATTTACGCAGGTCAGCCTGCAAAATATATTAAAGCGCGAGAAGATGGCTTACTTGCGCATGAAAAATCTTTCCTAGCAGCCTACCAAACTAAATAATCGATATGACAAAACGTATAATCCATATCTTTGCTGATACGCCGCATCACTATAAACCGATGCAACAATTTTTTGAACAACAATGTAGACCTGACGCTGAACAATTGTTTTGGGTTAAAACACCCGAATCGATTCCAAACTTTGTAAATTATAAGAATAATGCAGAGCTTTTTGCTTTGCTTGAGAGTACAGCTAAAGAAGACCAAATAGTATTTCACGGCTCTTTTGACATGCATGTTTGGAAAAAACTCTTGCTTAGTTCGGTCACAAAACGCTGTAGTTGTGTACTTTGGGGGGCTGAGCTCTATCGTCATACAAGGCCGAAGCGCACCATAAAAGAACGTGTCGTCCATGTTTTACATGCATTAGTGATTAACCGATATAAGCAAGTATTTGCTTTAAATAAAGGTGATGCAAAACTTGCTCAACACGTATTATTTAAGCGAAATGTTAAAGTGCTGCCATATCCACTCATCGGGATGAAAGTTGAACAAGACCGCGAGCAATTAACGTCTGAAAAACCACTTAAAATACTCGTAGGTAATTCGGCATCAGCGAGTAATAACCATATTGACGCTTTAAACAAGCTTGCTCATTTGGCCAATGAAAATATCGAAATTATCATGCCACTTAATTATGGTGGTGAGCAAAGTTACATTGATGAAGTGGTTAAACATGCAACGACACTATTTGGTGATAAATTTATTGCTATCACTGAAATGCTTAACAAGCAAGACTACGATAAATTACTAAATGATGTGCATTTAACGGTGTTCGCTCAACATCGTCAACAAGGGTTATATGTTGCATATGCCATGTTATTAATGGGTAAACCCATGTTTTTGCTTTCAGACACATCTAGTTATAACTACTTAACTGAGCTTGGCTTTGAAATTTACAAAACTGATGAAGTAGCCAGCATGAGTTATTCAGAGCTAAATAATTTAATTAGCAAAGATAATAACCGTAACCCTGACTTGATGAACCAACATTTTACTGAGCAAGCATTAGCACCTAAATGGCGCAATATGTTAGAGCAGCTCCATGGATAAATTAGTATGAGTGTCGCACGTGATGCTGTATCTGGCGTATCTTGGACTGCCTCTGCCACACTTATTAAAGGTGGCCTTCAGTTAGCGCAGCTAGTTGTACTTGCTAGGTTCTTAACGCCAGCAGAGCTCGGTGTACTGGCAATTATACAGTTGGTGGTAGGGTTTGCCCAAATCTTTGGCGATGCAGGCATTTCAAACGCCTTGATATTCCATAAACAGTTAGAAAAATCACAACTCAACCAGTTATACCTAGTCAATGTAATTTTAGGTATCGTTATTTCTTTGCTAGTGCTTATGATGGCTGTGCCTACTGCGTCTTTCTTTAACATGCCACAACTGTCTTTGTTGTTATGTTATTTGTCTCCGGTATTTTTTATTCGCAGTTTAGGGCAGCAGCAGTTAGCCTTGTTACAGCAAAAAATGCACTTTAATAGTATTGCCAAAATTGAAGTATTCGCCAGTGTGGCAAGTTTTATAGCATTAATTATATTGTTAGCAGTTGATTTGAGATTAGAGTCAGTTGTGTTTTCTCAATTGCTGAATGCTCTGCTTTTAAGTACCTGCTTTTTAGTTGGCTTCCCTCTTTTAAGGCCTGGGTTTAGCAAGTTAAGTTTAAACAGCATTATCGCACCAATTAAGTATGGTCTATATCAAACAGGTGAGAGCTTCGTAAACTTTATAAGTGCCCAGCTTGATCAGTTGCTGATCGGTAAATTACTAGGGCCAGAAGTTCTTGGTATTTATGCTTACGTTAAAGCCCTTGTATTTAGACCTGCATTACAATTGATTAATCCAGTGGTAAATAAAGTGGCCTTCCCGCTTATTGTTAAACATAAAGAAACGCATAGCTTAGCTATTTTATATGGCATGGTGATTAGGCTACTTAGCTTAATCAATATACCTTTGTACTCTTTAGTTGCTCTATTCCCTGAGTTTATTTTAGGAATGGCTTATGGAAATGAGTGGCTGGAACATGCTGAGCTTCTTCGTTGGCTTGGCTTATATATGCTTATCATATCTATGATGAACCCTATCGGTGTGCTGTTGCGTGCTAGTGGTGAAGTAAAACGTGGTTTTTGGTGGAATATTGCAGTAACAATTGTGCGTCCCTTAGTTATCGTACTTTCAATTAATGAAGGTATTACGGTAATGGTGCAAGCGCTGGTTGCGTTACAGGTTTTATTATTTTTACTGCACTGGAAACTTCTTATTAAGCCTATTAGTGGTTTGTCTTTTTTCCAGTTTGCTGCCGCACTCGGGCCAGCATGCATAGCATTTTTTGCGATAGCAGCCTTGTTGTTATTACTTATACAGCCATTATTAATATTAGCTCCAGTATATTTGTTTGTGCTTATTTGTGTAGGTTACTTAATCGCAATTACACCGCAACTACTCAAGTTTTACAGTTTTATTCGAGGTTCTTAGTATGCCCGGTATGATCGGTTTTATTAGCCCAGACCAAGTAGCAGAAGATCATGATTGCTTTGCGAATGTAGCAGGCGATAAACATAGTTATTTTGTTTCGCAGCACTATCAGCACATGCTTAAAAATGTTGAGCATATAGCGTGCTACGAATATAGCGATGATCGTTTGCACGTCACTATTTGGGGCGATATCTTTTCAATCAATGGTAATGACTGTAAAACTGAAGATGCGCTACAGAATCTTTGCGAGCAGTACCTAATTGATAACCTACTTGAGTTTTGTCATGGCTTAAATGGTTACTTTGTTTTTTCGGTATATGATAAACAAACACAAGCACTTCATTTGGCAACAGATCGCTTCGGTATTAAACCACTTTACCTATGGGTTGAAGGTGATCGTATAAAAGGGTTTGCAAGTGAGCCAAAAGCCATACTACTGCACCCAGACTACACACAAGAGATCGATCAGTCGGCTTTAGATACCTATGTTGATGTAGGGCACATGCTTGGTGAGCAAACTTTATTTAAGAATATACGACGTGTGCCAGCGGCAACATTAGTCACTATTAATACCCAAGCAGAACACTATCAGCAGCAACTCTATTGGCAATGGTCAGAGATTAAACCACTAAATGACATCTCGTTTGATGAGGCTGTTGATAAATCTTATCAGCTTTTTGATGCTAGTATGGCTCGATGTATGAGTGTGGTAAAACAGCCTAAATTAGCGATCACGCTAAGCGGAGGCCTTGACTCTAGAGTTTTACTAGCAGGAGCCAAGCAGCATTATAAAGGCGAAATTAAAACATTTACCTTTGGTGAACCAAGCTGTGATGACGCCGTTATAGCCAAACAAGTGGCAGATTTCGCAGGGGTATCTAACCAGTTGGTTGCAATTGATCAAAGCAATTGGTTCTCTGGCAGAGAACGTGGTGTTTGGTTGACTGATGGCTTAAAGAATATTTTACACATGCATGCACTTAGCTCTGTAGAGTTGATTGCGCAAGAGTCTAATTATTTACTCAATGGTTATTTAGGTGATGTGACTTTTGGCGGGAGCTATTTATTCCCTGAGTCGCAAGCAACAATCTCAAAGCAGAAAAGAATTGCAACTCGCTACACTAAGCATGTTCAACATGCAAACATTGATCATGACTACTTTACACATGAAAATGATGATCCAGTGCTTATCTATAATCGCGGAGTACGCTTTATTGGCGCTGGAAGTGATTTATTGAGTCATCAGTTACATAACCTTAAACCGTTTATGGATAACGATTTGGTTGAGTTTCTTTATTCTCTACCAGAAAGCTTTAGACGTAATGGTAAGTTATACCACGCAATGTTGTTACGTTATTATCCTGACTATTTTGCAGCGATCCCTTGGCAACAAACAGGAAAACCAATTTCATTGACCGAAAATCAAGTTGAGCCAAAGGTAAATCCAGTTAAGCAACAATTAGTAAAGCTAATAAAAGGTTCTTTGTTTGAAAGAGTGGCACGCAAGCTATATCGCTCAATTGCCCCTAAGAGACACTATGTAGCCTACGACACTTGGCTCAGAGAAACGCAATTTAAGCAGTATCTTACAGATATGTTATGTATGCCAAATAGCCGAGTCGCAACATTAATTGGCAATGACCAAGTTAATAAAATTCTATCCAAGTTCTTTGCAATGGACGACTCAATTCGCCCTGAAAAAATAGGCAGTTTATTAACGTTAGAATTGTATTTAGAACAGTTAGAAAGCGGCAAAAAATCTGCAGGTTATAGCAAATAGGCTGTATATTTGCGATAATTCGCTGCTGTTGAAAAGCTAATTAATTTAGTTAAAAAGGGTGTGGATGAAAACGATTATAGTAACAGGTGGTGCAGGGTTTATTGGAAGTGCCGTGGTACGTTTTTTAATAAACGAAACAGCGCATAAAGTTATAAACCTAGATAAGCTCACATATGCTGGAAATTTACAGTCACTTAAAAGCGTAGAAAATAACGAACGTTATACCTTCATTCAAGGTGACATTTGTGATCGTGCAACTGTCGACTCACTTTTCCAATCATATCAGCCTGATATTATAATGCACCTAGCTGCAGAATCGCATGTTGATCGTTCAATTGATGGGCCTGGCCAATTTATTCAAACAAATATTGTTGGTACATATACCCTACTTGACGCAGCACGAGGTTATTGGGCAAGCTTAGATACCAATAAGCAACAAACCTTTAGATTTCACCATATTTCGACAGATGAAGTTTATGGTGATTTACCTCATCCAGATGATGTAGAAAATAGCTCAGGTTTGCCTTTATTTACAGAGCAAACATCGTATGCGCCTAGTAGCCCTTATTCTGCCAGTAAAGCAAGCTCTGATCATTTAGTGAGAGCGTGGCACCGCACTTATGGTTTACCTGTCGTTGTTACCAACTGCTCGAATAACTATGGCCCGTTTCATTTTCCTGAAAAGCTGATCCCACTAGTCATTTTAAATGCGTTAGAAGGCAAGGCATTACCTATTTACGGTGATGGGTCACAAATTAGAGATTGGCTATTTGTTGAAGATCACGCGCGTGCTTTATACACCGTTGCGAGTGAAGGTAAAGTAGGTGAAACATACAACATTGGTGGACATAACGAAAAAACAAACCTTGAAGTAGTAAAAACTATTTGTAGTTTGTTAGATGAGTTAGCACCAAGTAAAGATTTAGCAGAAGGGTATGCTTCACTAATCACCTATGTTACAGACCGTCCTGGCCATGACCGTCGTTATGCAATCGATGCAGCTAAAATTGCTGACCAACTAAATTGGACACCTCAAGAAACGTTTGAGTCTGGTATTCGAAAAACAGTGCAATGGTATTTAGACAATCTAGATTGGTGCCAAAATGTTCAGGATGGCTCATATCAACGTGAGCGACTAGGTGCAGCCGAAGAATAATTGCTAGCTTTTGCAGCCTAAATTGGACGTTTCGATAAAGAAAGTTGAGTGTAAAGTAAGCATACCTAAGCGCTCAGAACTGACCATTAAATGAAGTATGGAAATGAGTAATTCACAAATGAACAATGACAATTCATCATTACGCAAAACAAAAGGCATCATACTTGCCGGTGGTAGTGGTTCACGCTTACACCCGATAACTCAAGGTGTTTCTAAGCAAATATTACCGATTTACGATAAACCGATGATTTACTATCCATTATCGGTGCTAATGCTTGCTGAAATTAAAGATATACTCATCATTACTACACCTCAAGATCAAGCGCAGTTTAAAACTCTATTAGGTGATGGCAGCCGTTTTGGTATCAATTTGAGCTACGAGGTACAGCCAAAACCTGAAGGCCTAGCACAAGCTTTCATTATTGGTGAAGAATTTATTGGCGACGATAACGTTTGCCTCATTTTGGGTGATAATATTTTTTATGGTTCTAACTTTTCACCAAAGTTAAAAGCCCATGCAAAACTTGACCAAGAAGCATGTATTTTTGCATATCAAGTAAACGACCCTGAAAGGTTTGGGGTTGTTGAAGTAGATGAAAACTTTAATGGTATTTCAATTGAAGAAAAACCGTTAGAGCCCAAATCTAACTATGCAGTAACAGGATTGTATTTTTACGATAACTCAGTTATTGAAAAAGCCAAAAAGGTCACTCCTTCAGCTCGTGGTGAGTTAGAAATTACAGCAATTAACCAAGCATATTTAGACGAAAACCGCCTTAAAGTTGAAGTGCTAGGGCGAGGCTTTGCATGGCTAGACACAGGCACGCACGATAGTCTGATGGAGGCGTCGCTCTTTGTACAAACAGTTGAAAAGCGCCAAGGCTTCAAAATAGCCTGTCTGCAAGAAATTGCTTATAAGCAGGGGTGGATCACTAAAGAGTCTTTAATAGAGCAAGGGCAAGCTTTAAGTAAAACAAGTTATGGTCAGTATTTATTAAAATTGGCAGCAGGGAAAGCGCAATGACAGGCACTGTAAATCAGAACGTAAGTTCACAAAAGCCCTTTGATCTGATTGAGCTTTGGTTAGTACTTTGGAACAAAAAGTGGTTAATCATATTTTTATCAATCGTTTTTAGTGCAGCAATTTTAGCTTACTCGTTAACCTTGCCAAATATGTATAAGTCGACGGTACTGTTAGCGCCGCAAAAGCAGCAAGAAAGTGGTGCCTTAGCATCACTAGGGCAGTTGGGTAGCTTAGCAAGTGTTGCAGGTATCAATTTAGGTGGTGCTGGTGATGACACTGCTGTGTATTTAGAGATCATCAAATCAAAAGACTTTCTATATAAATTTATTGAGCAAAATAACGTAAAAGTGAATTTATTCGCTGTAAAAGAATGGAATAGAGATTCTCAGCAGCTGGTAATCGATCCTGCGCTTTATAGCGACGGAAAATGGAAAGTAGACGAAGAGACAAAAGAAAGTCTAGAACCTTCAATGTTCGAAACATATGAGAGACTACTTAAAAAGCTTTCTGTACAACAAGACAAAGTAAATGGTTTAGTTAAAATTTCATTTGAGCATATCGACCCTCGCATTTCTAAGCAGTATGTAGAAAATATCGTTGCATTGATTAACAAATCGGTTAGAGAGCGTGAAATAGCTGAGAAAAAAGAAAGCATAAAGTACTTAAATGAACAGCTATCAAAAACCAACGTAGCCGAAATGCAAAACGTATTCTACACAATTGTAGAAGAGCAAACCAAAGCAATGTTACTTGCCGAGGTTCGTAAGGATTTTGCGTTCAAGATTATTGAAAGTCCTATCATTGAAGAACGAAAGTCATCTCCTAACAGAGCGGTTATTTGTATTCTTGGTGCTATTTTTTCAGGGTTCTTTGTTTGTGTAAGCATCTTATTGCTACATTTTGTTCGTATTAATAATCGTCAGCACAAAGGTGATTAAGCCAAAGTGATAAGGTTATAACTTGAACGCTGACGACTCTCTCTGCTTTGCTGAACAACAACAGCAAGTAGTAAATACCAAGCTATTAATCACTGGCTGCCTGTTGCTTGCAGGCTGGTTATTTTTGCCATTTTTAGCTTGGGTTGCAGGCGTATTTATTTACGCCTTTGCAGTACAAAAAACCAAGCTTGATAGTGCAATCGTCTTTTTTGTTGTGTTCTCGTTATCTGTGCTGATCGCTTCGCGTCATATAGGCTATCTTTGGGGGGGAGCAGATGATATGCCCTCTTACTTAATGGCTTATGAGCGTTATAGCAGCTTTTCTAGTATGTTACCCACCTCATTACTGTATGCAAAGCATGCAGATTTCTTGTTTGCTTTATATAGCTGGGTTGTAGCGAGCCTAACTAATAATCACTCATTCCTTTACTACTTTACAACGCTAGCGGTTACCTACCTGTTAATTTGGAAATTTTGTAAGTTAGTTGATAATCCTAGCCCACTGTTGTGCTTTTTAATGATTGTATTTTTTTATAAGTTCTTTCAAAGTCAGTGGCACTTGATCAGAGCGTGTATGGCTGTGCCAATTTTACTCTATGGAATTTGGTACTCACAAACGAATAAGAAACATGGCATAGCCATTTTTTTCTTAGGAAGTTTAATGCACTTTTCAACAAGCTTTTTACTACTCCCTTTGCTTATTTTTAGTAAGCATTTAAATAGACGTTGGAACATTGAACAATTAATCTTGTTGATCTTAGGGTTTGTTTTTGCAGCAATTTTTGGGGTGTTAGCAATTAAAGGGGTAGGTTCTGTTATTAATCATTACATGATTAATAAAATTTTAACGCGTTTAGTTTTTGAACCTAGTTTTTCAAAACTACCTTCTTTGTTGTTTTTTATTTTCGTCACGATTATCGCATTACCTGGCTATATAAAAACAACAAGCCCAACGTATATTCGATTATTTAATATGATGAGCTTTTTGACATTGCTCAGCTTTATTGCGCTGTTTTTTATAGGTGATGAGTTACATCGCATTTTATTGCCGTTGTATCTTTTGTATGCCCCTTTAATGTTGTTAGCATTTCAGTACATAACACCCAAAATAATAACAGGCACCTTTTTATTTTTAGTTATCGCTTTTCATATGGCCGCATTTTCTTATGTGCTCCTGATTAATGAAAGTAACTTTTTTTATCAAGATGAAATACATAGACATCCGATAGAAAACAAAGGGTTAGATTACTTCTTAACCTTTAAGCACTATAGCGAAACAGATATTACTTATTACGATGGTTACCGAAATAAGTAAGCGCGATATATTACCTAGGCTTTTAAAATGAATAAATTAATTACTGTCATCATACCAACGTACAAACGTGCGCATGCATTACCTAAAGCAATCGCAAGTGTACAGGCTCAAAGCTATGAGAACTGGGAAATAGTGATTGTTGATGATAATGATCCTAGTAGCAATGCGCGTGCCCAAACCGAAGCTGTAATGGAACAATATGCTGATGAACAGCGAATTAAATATATTCGCCATAGTGCGAACAAAGGAGCTTGCCAAGCGCGCAATACCGGTGTTGATTTTGCGCAAGGCGAATATGTAGCATTTTTAGATGATGATGACCTGTGGCTACAAACTAAACTTGAACAACAAATCGACGCATTAGAGAAAAGCAATGCAGCTATTTGTTATTCCGATATGTATTTAGAGTATCAAGGCTGGAAAAAGTACTTTGGCTGCCTTGGAGCGGATAACTTATACGAATCGTTACTAAATCAAGGTTATGGTATTTGCACATCCGTCTTATTAATTGCAACGGATGCTATCCGCGATGTTGAAGGCTTTGATAACAGTCTACCAAGCATGCAAGACTATGATTTACTACTACGTTTATCAAAAAAATACCCTGCAATTCACTTAGCCGAAGCACTTATTACGTACCAACTTGCTGATGATGGTATTTCATGTAACCCGGTATCAAAAGCGAATGGTCATCGTGCAATTATAGATAAATACGAGGCAGAGTATCTTCACCTTGGCTTAAATACTGGCTTATCAAGACAGTTCGAAAGTTTGGCAGACTTTGAGTTACGTAGCGGTAACCGAATGATGGCAATAAAAAAATACACCCATGCTTTAAAGTTAAAGTTATTAAACCCACGCGTAATAGTCAAATTACTGGTTGGGGCGGTGTTTGGTAAAAAGCCTCTTGAAGCCTACCTACAACGACGTCAACAACGTACGTCTGTTAATACAAATGCAGCGTCATAAGGATAAATAAAATGCGTGGCATGTATTTAAATTGCGATCCAAAGTCATTACCGGCTTCTTTTGCTGCAATGTCCGACAATAGCAAGCTATATAAATTTCCTGAAAATATAGCCCAAGGTTATTTGATTTACGATACCAATGCTTGGTCGACTCCGCCGATAGAGATATATCAAGAGCAAGTATTTATTGCTTCAGGTTGGTTTATCTATAAACAAAAGTTAAACCCGCTTGCTTTACTTGCTAAAGACATTGTTGAACACGGACCAAGCGTATTAAACGATATTTTGGCAGGTGTATTTGTCATTTATTGGAAAAATGGTGAGCAAACTACTTTGCTAACGGATGCACTAGGTTTATCAACTCACTATATCGATAGACTAGCGAGTGAACTTCGTATTGCGCCAAGTGTTAAAGCACTTCTTACTGACAAGCATACATTAAATAATGATATGCAAAGCATTCTTGGTAAAAAGCAGCATTTGTTTGGTAATTTCACGCTTTATAACGAAATTGAGCGCCTACAACCTGGTGCGGCAATTACTTCTGGAACAGAGCTGAGTTACTTTACATTTTATGACGGCAAAGCAATAGAAGACCTTGGAGAGTATGTAAATACATTAACTGAATTCTGGCCTTATGACACTCGCATTTTACCTTTAAGTAGTGGCCTTGATTCTCGTTATTTATTAGCGAATGGCACTTATAAATATGGTTTTACTTACGGACCCGAAGGTTCGCCAGAACGCAAAATAGCAGGGCATTACCAGCAAGACTTTGAACACTACCATGCCTTTGATTTTAATGAGCAGCCACTTCATGGACAAGAACAAGCAATTTTGGACGAAATGGCGTTTGCCACATTAAAGCCTATTAATCGCTTGTATACCAATTATCACTACATTGCACAGCACTATAACCAAACCTCTACTTTTTATGACGGTTACTTAGGTGATTTATTTCAGCGCGGCACCTACATTAACTTTAAGGGAAAGCGAGGTGAGCTATTAAAGTTAGTGCCATTTGTTTATCGTTTTATCAACTTTAGCGCACATAAGTTACTTCGGTTACGCTATAAAGAACTGACTAACGGCGAATTTGAGATACTGTGGCAAGATTATAAAGTTAAAACTGCTAACTTAGCATTAAATGATTATCAAAAAGTGACTTACTATGAGTTTGTGTATGGTAGAGGTGGTCGCTATACCGTATTTGGTAGCAATGTATTAGCCGCACAATTTTTTACAATAGTCTCACCATTTGCCTCTCGAATAGTATTTGACTCATTTATTCAACAAGACTATTCACGAGCGGTGTCTTATAGTAATTTAAAGAAAATATGGTCAAAAACAGCTTCAAAGTATAAGAGTCAGGTTGTAGAGTCGGGTTATTCCCCACAGACACCAGCAGCTTTTATACCTTTTATACAGCTAACATACCGATTAATGTTTCACTTTATACCGTCGCGTGCCAACTATGGCGTTAAGCTCAAGCGTATGGAGAAACAAAAGAAGTGAGCGATTTTCGTGTATTACTCTTATCGAACATGGGGCCAAGTAAAAACAAGCCAAATTCAGGGCGGTTTGTTTATAACCAATATGTGAGCTTAAAAAAGCAGGGTAATTGCCATGTTGACTTTTATTATTTAGATCAAGAAGAAAAGTCGGGTATTGCTAAGTTATTGCGTTATCCTTTGTTCTTTTTACGTTTTGTACTTAGCTATATTTTTTCATTTAAAAAGTACGATATCATTCATGTTCATTTTTATTTTCCGAATGTTTTATTAGCTATTGCTTATAAGCTTTTTCGAAATTGGCGAGCAAAAATCGTTGTCACCTTCCATGGTAGCGATATTTATTTGTATCCAACACCTGGGCCTGTTTATCGGTATAGCTCAGGTTTTGTTGATAAGTTTATTTTTGTGAGTGAAAAATTAAAGCAGCGATTTTTTAAGCCTGTTTCTGCTAGTGTGCTAAGTGCGGGTGTGAATGACCTATTTTATGAGCCACAGACAACCGCATTAAAACAGTTCGATTTTGTTTTTGTAGGGAATTTAAATAAAAACAAAGGTATTGATAGGCTCGAAGCAATTTTAGAAAATTTTCAGCGTAAGTTAACGGTAGCGATAGTAGGGTCAGGTGATAGTTCGTTTTTAGAGCGTCTCGCTAGAAACGAGAATGTGAGCATTCGTTATTTTGAGTATTGCAGTGCGCAACAGCTGGTTACAATTTATAACGAAAGTTACATGTTGATTAATTTATCATATAATGAATCATTTGGTTTGGTAATGGCGGAAGCTATGGCATGTGGGTTACCTGTAATAGCAACGCAGACCGACGGCAGCACCGCGCAAGTACTAAATGGCGAAAATGGCTTTTTAATTCCAAATGACGAAAACGTATGTGTTAACGCAACGTCAGCAATAGAGCAAGTTTTGGACTTATCAGAACAAGACTATTTAACAATGCGCCTCTGTGCAATAAACTCTGCCGCACCATACCAGTTATCCTCTGTAACAGAGGAAGTTTTAAAGATATACGCTAAATTGAGAGTTGATAATGAATAGTGTAAATGTAGGTGGGATTGACGTATTAGCCTATAAATCAATTGATGAACTTATTGATACTTCAATTTTAGTACCTGAGGGCGTAAACCCAGGTGTTGCAGTTGCAATAAACCCTGAAAAGGTAATGGCAGCGAATATTGATCAACAGGTTATGAGCACATTACAACAAGCTACTTTGAGATACCCAGACGGTATTGGTGTGTCTTATGTAATGTCAAAGCGATTAAAACAGCCTGTGGCGCGCATTCCTGGTTGTGAGCTTTGGGAGCGTTTAATGTTACGTTCTGCAGAGAACAATGTGCCAGTATTTTTATTAGGCGCGAAAGAGTCTGTGGTGCTTGAAGCTCGCAATAAATTGCTAGCGCAAGGCGTAAATGTTGTTGGTTATCGAAACGGTTATTTTTCTGCTAGTGAAGAGCAGCAAGTTATTGAAGAAATAGCTACCTCAGGAGCAAAGCTTGTAAGTGTTGCTCTAGGGTCGCCTCGTCAAGAGTTATTTATTTTTGAGTGTCAGAAGTCGTGTCCAACTACCTTTTTTATGGGAGTAGGCGGCACTTATGACGTGTTTACCGAAAATGTAAAACGAGCACCTGCTGCTTTTAGAGCCGTAAACTTAGAGTGGCTCTACAGATTATTAAGCCAGCCAACAAGGATATTGAGGCAAAGTAACTTAATTAAGTATTTTTATTACTACCTTACAAAAAAAGTTTAAAGTTGCCCAGGGCTGGGTTTTTACAAAAGTTAATTTAAATTAGGGGTTTAAATGTTATTTAAAACTGTATCAGTCGTTGGACTTGGCTATATAGGCTTACCAACTGCAGCTGTTATTGCATCACGCGGAATTAATGTTATTGGGGTTGATGTAAGCCAACACGCTGTAGATACAATTAATGCAGGGAACGTACATATTGTTGAACCAGACCTTGATATGGTGGTGCGCAGCGCAGTTAAAGCCGGTAATTTAAAGGCAGTAACAAAACCAGAAAAAGCAGAAGCATTTATGGTGGCTGTTCCAACCCCTTTTAAAGAAGACTACCAAGCAGATTTGAGCTACATAGAAGCTGCAGCAAAAGCAATAGCGCCAGTACTCGAAAAAGGCAATTTAGTTATTTTAGAGTCAACTTCGCCTGTTGGGGCAACAGAAGAGCTTGCAAACTGGTTAGTCGAAGCACGCCCAGACCTAACTTTTCCACAAACCGCTGGCAACGAAGCAGATATAAATATTGCACATTGCCCTGAGCGTGTATTGCCAGGTCACGTTTTGCGTGAACTTGTAGAGAATGATCGCGTTATAGGCGGTATGTCGGAAGAGTGCTCTAAAAAAGCGGTTGCCTTGTATAAAACCTTTGTTGTGGGTGAATGTTTACTAACAAACGCCAGAACAGCAGAGATGGCAAAGCTAACAGAAAACTCATTTCGTGATGTAAACATTGCGTTTGCAAACGAACTATCAATGATATGCGATAAGTTAGATATTAATGTTTGGGAGCTTATAAAGCTTGCAAATCGTCACCCGCGAGTAAACATTTTAAACCCAGGCCCTGGTGTGGGGGGGCACTGCATTGCTGTTGATCCATGGTTTATTGTTAGTTTCTGCGCCAGAAACTGCGAAGTTAATACGTCAGGCTCGTGAAGTTAACGACGCCAAGCCTCATTATGTTTTAAAGCAAATAACCGATGCAGCCGATCAATTTAAAAAGCCAGTGATAGCGTGTTTAGGTATTGCATTTAAAGCTGATATTGATGATTTACGCGAGAGCCCTGCACTTGATATTACCGAAATGCTAGCTCAAAACAATGAAGCAGAAGTGCTAGTTGTTGAACCAAATATCAACGAGCTACCAGAAGCTCTAGCAGCGTTAGGCGTTAAATTGGTTTCAATTGAAGAAGCGCTTGAGCGCAGTAATACACTAGCAGTGTTGGTTGATCATAAAGAATTTAAGGCCATACCTGCAGAGCAAGTAGCCAGAAAAGTGGTTGTTGATAGCCGCGGAATTTTTTAACTCAATAAGTAGATTTAGTAAGCCTGCCATTTTTGGCAGGCTTTTGTGTTTAGGATAATAGATGAAAGTTTTAACCGTATTTGGTACCCGCCCCGAAGCAATTAAAATGGCGCCGTTAGTTCTTGCGCTTGAAAACGATGCAAGAATTGAAGCTAAAGTGTGTGTAACAGCACAGCACCGAGAAATGCTTGACCAAGTACTGGATCTTTTTCAAATAACGCCAGATTATGACTTAAACATAATGAAAGCAGGGCAAGATTTATACGATATTACGAGTAAGATCTTACTTGGCTTACGTGATGTGCTTGATGAGTTTAAACCTGACTGGGTGCTTGTTCATGGCGATACAACCACGACATTTGCAGCATCAATGGCCGCGTTTTATAAGCAAATTAAAGTAGGTCATGTAGAAGCAGGTTTACGTACAGGTAATTTGTATAGCCCATGGCCAGAAGAAGCAAACCGCACATTAACGGGCGTATTAACAGCAAAGCATTTTGCTCCTACGCAAGCGTCTGCCGAAAACTTATTACGTGAACACGTATCAAAAAACGCTATTTTTGTAACGGGTAACACGGTAATAGATGCATTACTGCAAGTTAAAAAAAACGTACTTCCAAAAGAGGATGTACAGCAGCAGCTAACCGACAAGTTCGCTGATATTTTAGATAAACCTTATGTACTTATTACAGGTCATCGTCGAGAAAGCTTTGGTGGTGGGTTTGAGCGAATTTGCCAATCAATTTCGTCGCTGGCCTCAAAATACCCTGACTATAACTTTGTATACCCTGTGCATTTAAACCCAAATGTACAAGAGCCAGTTAAGCGTTTGCTTGCAAATAAAAGCAATGTAAAACTTATCGACCCACAAGACTACTTGCCATTTGTGTTTTTGATGAACCAAGCATATTTAATTTTAACAGACTCAGGTGGCGTACAAGAAGAAGCGCCAAGTTTAGGCAAACCAGTGTTAGTAATGCGTGATACTACAGAACGCCCAGAAGCGGTAGCTGCAGGCACAGTTAAATTAGTAGGCACAGACACCGATAAAATTATAAACGCGGTTAGTGAGCTAATTGATAATAAAGAAACATATACACAAATGAGCTTTGCACATAACCCATACGGTGATGGAAAAGCGTGCGAACGTATCATTGAGGGTTTATTTACTAACTAAGAGAGTTATTCTAAAAGAGTAAGAGCCTTTCTTTTCTTATGGTAAGATCCTGGCTGCTTGTTAGCGTAAAGGTTTATGCTAACAAGCTTTTTTACCAACCCATTTTAAAACCTCCTTTAGAAACAAAACCAAGCTTGAAATATCGCGAGCCGCCTGTATAATGCCCTCCTACTTAAGGATGTTCCAATGTAAATGGATAGTAATGTAAAGTTGCTAAATTACGAATAAACAAGTCAGATATGCCTTCGACTTTAATTACTTCAAAAAAGAACTCCATAGAAATTGTAAAAGCTTTACTTTTTAATGCGCTTAAAATGCGATGTTATTGACAATTTTTTAGCTATTAGCGCGGTTATGCTTTTGTATATGAATAGGTCTGTTTAGCCTTGATTCAGGGCCTTGTTAACTTGCGTATAACAAGCCGTCATGCTTTAATTGATCAGCTTTAAAATAAGTAAGTGTAAAACTTATATAATAATCTTTTAGGAAGAAGAATGGCGTTCAAATTTAAGCTCTTTGCAGCAACTTTATCTCTCCTCTCTGTAAGTGCATGTACAATCATACCAGGTAGTCATTACGAAGGCATTGATTCAGGTGCTCAAGTAGAAAACTTAGAAAAAGACCTTGAAAAAGTTAACATTCAAGTTATTGATTCTTCTTTAATAAATATTCAAAAACGCGAAGTTAAAAAGGTTAATACTACAAACCGAAAAGGTATTGATACCTCTGACTACCAATATCGTTTAGGGGTAGGTGACGTACTTACAATTGGTGTATGGGATCATCCAGAACTTACTATTCCTGCCGCAGTACAACGTACGGCAGAGTTTGATGGTTTTCGTGTAGCAGAAGATGGCACAATCACTTATGCCTATGCGCCAAAAATACCAGCTGCAGGTAGAACTGTGGCTGAAGTACGCGCAGACTTAGTAAAGCGCTTAAGCCGAGTAATCGAGAACCCACAAGTTGATATAAAAATAGTTGGTTTTAGAAGCCAAAAAACCTATGTAACAGGCGAAGTAGAAAACCCTGGTGTATACCCAATTACCGAAATTCCACTCACAATAATTGATGTTTTAAATAATGCAGGCGGTATTACTGACCGTGCTGATTGGCGTGAAGTAACCTATACCTCTGGCAATAAAACAGAAATTATCCGCTTAGATGATTTTTACAGCCATGGTGATATTTCGCAAAACCGTTTACTAAAACATGGTGATATTGTGCATGTTAGCCGTAACGACAAACACCAAGTGTATGTATTGGGTGATGTACTAAAAGCTGGCACCGTAGATATTGACCGTTATGGCTTAAATTTAGCGCAAGCATTAAGCGACACGGGCGGTATTAGAGAAGCAACCGCGGATGCAAACGGTATTTTTGTACTTCGTAAGCGCGATTTAGCCAAAGATGGCGTAATTGCAGATGTATACCAATTACATGCTAAAAATGTAGCAGCACTGGTATTAGCAGAGCAGTTTGAACTTAAACCGCACGATATCGTTTATGTGACCGCTGCACCACTTGCACGCTGGAACCGCGTAATCAGTTTATTGCTACCGTCTATTTCTACGGTTGACTCAATTAACGATGTAGCCAATACAAACTAAGGATAAGTATGTTTGACTCAGTATTAGTAGTCTGTGCTGGCAACATTTGCCGCAGCCCAACTGCAGAGTATGTACTTAAAAGTAAGTTACAAAACAAAGGGATTACTGTTACTTCGGCTGGTTTAACTGCATTAGAAGGTAAACCAGCCGATGCCACTGCTCAGCAAATTGCTGAGCAGTATGGCATTAACATGGCAGAGCACCGCGGCCAACAAATTAATTCAGCATTAGTACAGAACAACAGCGTTATTTTAGTGATGGAACAACGTCATCTAACTGACTTATGCACGCGTTACCCTCAAGCAAGAGGTAAAACGTTTTTGTTAGGCAAATGGTTAAACGACGCCGAGATCCCCGACCCATATCGTCAGAGCTTAGAAGCATTTACCCATGTTTATGAGCTAATAGACAGCGCATGTAGCGCTTGGCAAAAGTATTTATAAGGAAACTGCATTAATGAATGCTCAGCCTTCATCGCTTAATAATAGCAACCGAACAACTCAGAGTAGTCAGCAAGAGTCGCAAGAAATAGACCTAATGGCCCTATTGGGGGCTTTACTCGACCGTAAATTATTTATTATGGCCATCACCGGCGTGTTTATGGTGCTAGGTGTTATTTATGCTATGTATGCAGCACCTGTTTACCAAGCAACCGCCATGATACAGGTAGAAGACAATAGCGCTACGGTACCTGGCTTTGATGACATGAGCGGTATGTTCGAAAGTACCTCGGCCGCGGTAACCGAAATCGAGCTATTAAAATCGCGCTCTGTTATTGGTGAAGCGGTCGACAAACTAAACCTAGATACGGTAGTTGAACCAAAACTATTCCCGCTAATTGGTAACCGAGCCTACAGAAGCTTTAAACCAAGTTCACCGGGTGAACTGGCCGAGCCGAGCTTTGGCGCAAGCTCGTATGCATGGGGCGGTGAAAGCATAGATGTATTTAGGTTCGATGTGCCTAACTTTAATATTGGTACTGAGTTTGTTGTGGTTGCTCAGCAAAATAACCAATTGGCATTGTTAAACGAAGCTGGCGAAACAGTATTAACTGGGCAAGTAGGGCAAGAGCTTACTAACGGTATCATTGAGTTAACAGTGCGTAGTTTAAATGCGCGCCCAGGTACTGAGTTTATTATTACCAAACGCGACCGTTTAAATACCATTTTAGATTTGCAAGAAGCAATTGGTGCCAGCGAAAAAGGCAAAGACTCGGGCATTATTAACTTAACCTTGCAAAATGCCGACTTTAAATACGCCGAAAAAGTGCTTGAAGAAGTTGCTGGTATTTATGTGCGCCGTAATGTAGAGCGCAACAGCGCAGAGGCACAAAAGTCACTTGAGTTTTTAGAAGTACAACTACCTGAAGTTAAAAAGCAACTCGAATTTGCTGAAAAGCGCTTTAACGATTATCAAATTAAACAGCAATCAGTAAACATAACGCTTGAAACACAAGGTGTGCTTGATCAAATTGTACAGCTAGAAACTAAATTACAAGAGCTAGAATTACAACGCTTAGAGCTTAGCCGTAAATTTAAAAAAGGCCACCCTGCTTACCAAGGTATACTTGAGCAAATTAAAGCAGTAAAAAAACAAAAGGATGACTTAACCGGCGAAGTAACCAACTTGCCGTCTACCCAACAAGAGTTATTACGTTTAACCCGCGATGTAGAGGTTAGTAACCAAATTTACACCATGCTACTGGCTAAAACCCAAGAGCTCGATATTGTGCGTGCAGGTACCGTAGGTAACGTACGTATTATTGACCACGCCGAGGTAAACACATCAAAACCAGTTAAGCCTAAAAAAGCGCTAATAGTGGTTATGGCTACTATGCTAGGTGGCATGCTTGCAGTTGCAATTGTGTTAGTGCAAAAAGCACTACATAAAGGGATTGAAGACCCAAGCGAAATAGAAGCCATGGGTTTACCTGTTTATGCAAGCGTACCCTATTCAGACCACCAAGATAAGTTGGTATCGTTTGGTAAGCTTAAAAACCGAAAAGCCACCCAAGCAAATACGATATTAGCGGTTGAAAACCCTGCCGACCTAGCCATAGAGGCACTGCGTAGCCTACGCACCAGCTTACATTTTGCGATGATGGAGGCAAAAAATAACGTGATTGCGATATCGGGTCCAAGCCCTGGTGTGGGTAAGTCATTTATATCGGTTAACTTAGCAACCGTATTGGCACAAAGTGATAAAAAGGTACTGATAATTGATGCTGATATGCGTAAAGGTTACCTACAAAAAGCGTTTAATGAAAAATGGGAAAACGGTTTAAGTGACTTTTTATCGGGCCGATTAGAGCTTAAAAATGTTATTAAGCAAACCAAAGTGCCAAACCTGCATTTAATTACTCGCGGCCAGGTGCCACCAAACCCATCTGAGTTATTAATGCATGAGCGCTTCTCAAAGCTGGTTGAGACCATTAAAGAGCATTACGACTTAATAATTATAGATACACCGCCTATTTTGGCAGTAACAGACCCTGCAATTGTCAGTGCTCATGCCGGTAGTACTCTTCTTGTTACTCGTTTTGGACAAAACCATGTACGTGAATTAGAACTAACACGCAACCGTTTTGAGCAAAATGGCATAGATGTTAAAGGCGTTGTATTTAACGGTATTCTTAAAAAAGCCAGTAATGCTTATGGGTATTATGGTTATTACAACTATGAATATAAGTCGGGTAATTGATCCCCATAAAATTAAAAACACTAGTAAATTTACTAGTGTTTCACTAAAGCGTGAAAGGTTCATAGTTTGTAAAGAAAGCCTACGTAATAATATTTTATTATAACTTCTAGACCTATTGAGACTATAAAATTATGGCTTGAGATATTAGCCATCTGAATAGCAGATTCAAATAGTGTTCACATTAAAACTTTAAGCTGTTTGCACTAATTTTAAAAATTTAGTTTAAGAGAGTATTAAAAATGCAGCATTCATTAACGGACCTAAATATTGGCATAATTGGGTTAGGCTACGTAGGTTTACCGCTAGCAGTTGAGTTCGGTAAAAAGTACCAAACTTTAGGTTTTGATATAAACCAAAACCGTGTTTCGCAATTACAAAACGGTCATGACACGACATTAGAAGTTAGCGGTGAAGAATTAAAACAATCACCAAATTTAAGTTATTCACATACAGTAAGTGACCTTGAAAGCTGTAATACTTATATTGTTACAGTACCTACACCGATTGATGAGCATAAACAGCCTGATTTAACACCGCTCATTAAAGCAAGTGAAATGTTAGGTAAAGTGGTTAAAAAGGGCGATATTATTATTTATGAGTCGACGGTTTACCCTGGTGCAACGGAAGAAGCTTGCTTACCAGTAGTAGAGCAAGTTTCAGGTTTAGAATTTAATAAAGATTTTTTTGCTGGATACTCACCAGAACGAATCAACCCGGGCGATAAAGAACACCGTGTTACTAATATATTAAAAGTAACAAGTGGTTCAACCCCAGAAGTTGCAGAGTTAGTTGATCAACTTTATAAGTCAATCAT
This sequence comes from Pseudoalteromonas shioyasakiensis, assembly GCA_013391845.1. Classification (NCBI taxonomy): domain Bacteria; kingdom Pseudomonadati; phylum Pseudomonadota; class Gammaproteobacteria; order Alteromonadales; family Pseudoalteromonadaceae; genus Pseudoalteromonas; species Pseudoalteromonas shioyasakiensis. The sequence continues at coordinate 46,426 of CP058414.1, read as the reverse complement.
TACTGCGGGTACTCATAAGGCAAGCTCAATTAAAGTGGCAGAAGCTGCAAAAGTAATCGAGAACACCCAACGCGATGTGAACATTGCTTTAATTAATGAGTTATCAATTATCTTCAATAAATTAGGTATAGATACGCTTGAAGTGTTAGAAGCTGCAGGTACTAAATGGAACTTTTTACCATTCCGCCCTGGTTTAGTTGGCGGGCACTGTATTGGTGTAGACCCATACTATTTAACCCACAAAGCACAAAGCGTTGGTTATCACCCAGAAATGATTTTAGCAGGGCGCCGATTAAACGATGGTATGGGTAAACATGTTGTTTCTGAACTCGTAAAAAAAATGCTTAAAAAACGCATTCATGTTGAAGGTGCTAATGTACTCGTAATGGGTTTAACATTTAAAGAAAATTGCCCAGATTTACGTAATACTAAAGTGATTGATATTGTTAGTGAACTAAAAGAATACAACATTAATGTAGATGTGGTTGACCCTTGGTGTTCAAATGAAGAAGCTCAGCATGAATATGGTTTATCGCTTACCAACGAGTATAATCAAAACCATTACGATGCTGTTATCGTGGCGGTTGGGCATAATGAATTTAAAGAGATGGGCGCAGAAAAAATACGAGCGTTAGGCAAAGCTGAACATGTCCTTTACGACTTAAAATATGTTTTACCTAAAGATAGCGTAGATATGCGCTTATAAAAGCCATAGTTACTAGGTGCTAGGAAGATAAAGTCACTAGGGATAACAATAAAACTAGAAAGTGTTTGACGGTAAAGTAGGTGTTCCAATACTTTTTGAAGAACCTAGAACCTAGAACCTAGAACCTAGAACCTAGAACCTAGAACCTAGAACCTAGAACCTAGAACCTAGAACCTAGAACCTAGAACCTAGAACCTAGAACCTAGAACCTAGAACCTAGAACCTAGAACCTAGAACCTAGAACCTAATTTTTAAAGGATCTCCATGACTCGTTACGAACAAATCAAAACAGAACTACAGGCTTCACCTAAAACTTGGTTAATAACTGGTGTAGCAGGCTTTATTGGCTCAAACCTGTTAGAGCATTTACTAAAATTAAATCAAACAGTATTTGGTTTAGATAACTTTGCGACGGGCCATCAGCATAATTTAGATGAAGTGCAAGGATTAGTTACTGCTGAGCAGTGGGCTAAGTTTACTTTTATCGAGGGTGATATCCGTAATTATCAAGATTGCGAAAAAGCGTTGGGTCATAATGTTGATTATGTATTACATCAAGCAGCACTTGGCTCAGTACCACGCTCTATTGCAGACCCAGTTACAACAAATGCTGCAAATATCACAGGCTTTTTAAATATGCTACAAGCAGCAAAAGAGGCAAATGTAAAAAGCTTTACTTATGCAGCAAGTAGCTCTACATATGGTGATCACCCTGCACTGCCAAAGGTTGAAGAAAACATAGGTAATCCATTATCTCCTTATGCAGTAACTAAATACGTGAATGAGTTATATGCGGGTGTTTATGCTCGTACTTACGGATTTAAATCGATAGGCTTACGTTACTTTAATGTATTTGGGCAGCGCCAAGATCCTAACGGTGCTTATGCTGCAGTAATCCCTAAGTGGACAGCGGCTATGATTAAAGGTGAAGATGTTTACATAAATGGTGACGGCGAAACAAGCCGTGATTTTTGTTTTATTGAAAATACAGTGCAAATGAATATTCTAGCAGCTACAGCACCTGATGAAACTAAAGATGATGTATATAACGTAGCAGTGGGTGACCGTACTACACTTAATGATTTGTATAAAAGCATTCAATTAGCATTAAAAGAATGTAATATTGATGTTAGCCAAGAGCCTACCTATCGTGAGTTTAGAGCAGGTGATGTTCGTCACTCTCAAGCCGATGTTGAAAAAGCGGTAAAAAACTTAGGTTATGCACCAGAGTACAAAATATTACAAGGTATTAGTAAAGCAATGCCTTGGTATAAATGTTTTATAAATGAATAAGGCATTTCTCAAGTCCTTTTTAGTTTATGGAGGGAGTGCAGGACTATCCCGTATTTTACCAATTCTAATGCTTCCCATCTATTTAAATCATTTAAGTGTAGATGCATACGGTAAAATAGAGGTGATATTTGCAGGTTTTAATCTATTACTAATATTTGGTCTCATGCAATTAGAGACCGCTTTACAGCGTTTTTATTACAAAGTAGAAGATAAGGCAGCTTTGTTTTATTCTATGGTGACTGTTACTGCTATTTTATCTACAGTAGTGGTAGTTGTGAGCGTAATTTTATCTGATACTATTTCCTATGGCCTTTTCGATAGTAGCTCAGAAAGTTTATCTATTGTTATTATGTCGGTTACCATTTTTTTTGCTAATATTGCGACTATCTGCATGGTTTTTTTACGTTACGATGATCGACCTATTGTATTTTCGACTATGACTATCGGGCAAGTGATTATAACTGCTTGCGTAACATATATGCTGGTCGTTTCTTTTAAATACGGGGGCGAAGGGTATTTTTATGGGCTATTTTTTGGTTGGTTTTTTATAGCTATTTTTAGCTTTTGTAGTATAGCGACTAACTTGGCTTTTAAATTGAATATTAACTACGTAATAGAATCATTTAAATTCGCTCTTCCACAATTTCCAGCCAGATTAGCAAGTTTTTTTGTACAATTTGGAAATAGATTCGTTGTGCTTTCTATACTTGGAACACAAGCCGTTGCTGTTATGTCACTTTCTCTTAAGTTTGCCGCGATATTTCAGTTGTTATTACTGGCTTTATCTATGGCATGGAATCCATTTTTGTATAAGAACGAAAATGCTGAAGATCTTAATGAAAAGGTAAATAGCTTATTCAAGTGGATTTTAATTTCTCTTTCAGTCATCCATATATTAACTATCCTATTAGCAGAGCTCGTTGTAACAACCTTCTTTGAAGGTGAGTATGATGCGGCCGCCAAGTATGTGATCTTAGCAATTATTCCGGTGCAATTACTGATAATAAAAGAGGTCGTTGAATCAGGTGTCAGGCTGGCAAATAGAACAAAATATATTTCTTATGCGTATTTTACCTCTGTAACGGTTACCGCAGCACTTATGTTTTTCTCAACAACGATTGAACAAGTTTTTATAGCAACAATTATAGGAGCATTAGTGCTTGTTTTATTCAGTTGGTATTATTCTGAAAGATTTTATCGAATTAAGTACTCTAAGCTTAGTTTTACTATGTACATATTATTACTAATTACAACTTTTGGAGTTCTAAATGTCTGAAGGCTCTTTAGTATATCAGTTAGTTACTCTCACAATTGCACTGATTACAATATTAAGTGTCATCGTATCTTATACTCGCAACAATGACTTATTTTCACCGGTTAAAATTTTTATTGTTTTTAACATTTTTTTTTATGCGGATATATATTTTAACCATTATAGCGATATGGTGGTGGCTACATACTTTTTACAGTGCCTTTTACTTTTTATTTTCTCCCTTATAGAAAAGCCAATCAAAAAAGATATTTTTTATGTTAAAAAAAATCTTAATACGAAAGTGATCATTGTAATTTGGGTGCTATCAATGATTTCTATTCTTAATCAGCTCATTATTATAGCTGAGTTTGGTGGAATCCTTAACTATATAGGAAATATAGCGCTTAGAGTAGAGTATTTCAAAGGTAAAGGGTATATTCTTGTCTTAAATAACTTAATAGCAACATTGAATATAGTATATTTATCTTTGATGTTGTCATCGAGTAACAATAGTAAAAATCAAAAATTTTTATTTGTACTTCACTTTAGTATCTTTGTTGTTATGGCTTTATTATCAGGGTCACGTTCCTTTTTATTGATGACTATTATGGTAGAAATAATATGTTATCATTATTTTTATAGGCGTTTAACAGTAGCTAAAATGGCACCGGTAGTATTATCTATTTTATTTTTGGTTGCATTACTAGGAGGTGTTAGAAATTCTATGGATACATCTGATGGGGTTATATCTGTAAAAGGGGATAATGTTGAGATGAACTCAACACATTTTCAATATGGACTAATACCACTGGAGATTATTTTTAACTCTGAGATGAAAGAATTAAGTTATGGGATGACTTATGGTGCTTTTTTTACTAATTTTGTACCAAGACAGATTTTTCCAGATAAATTAGACAGTGGTGGTGTAGTTTTTACTAAGCTTTATACTGGAGATCGCTGGGGGGGGTTATCTAACTTAGCTACAGGAGCTGTTACGGAAGGAATTGTTAATTTTGGTCCAACGGTAGGTTTTTCAGTAGGTTTATCTTCTTTAGCGTTACTTTTTTTAGCTGGAGTCCTTATGTATAATAAGTTGCAAATGATTTTAGCTAGTAAGTACAATTATATTTATTTTATATTATATATTTATTTTATTCTAGCTTTCGCTAGATATTCATATTCAGATTTTTCATATACCTACTATTCTTTGGCTCTTAATGTTTTTTTTCCAATAATTTTAGTTGTTATATTGTCCAAGATAAAATTTATATCGCTTAAGTAAAGGTGGAGTGTATATGCTTGGTGAATTTTGAGTGTATGTTATTAATATGGTGTGTGGCCTAGTTTAATACTGATGATAGAGGTGGTTTGCTCGCTTTTTACGACGACTTACCCAAATCATTAGTTAGCTATAGGCATAATTTTAGGTAAGTGAGAATTAAGCCATCTATATTAATTTTAAATTAATTAATCTTGCAGGAGATATATGAATATTTTGAATGTGGCCCACCTTTTTCATAACGGTGATGGTGGCGATGCGGCAGCGATTAGAACTAATTTTATTATGAAGGGGCTGGCAGAACAGCAGTGTAATATAAAAACAGTTTCATACGCTCATGATAAGAATGCATTAATAAAATATAAGAAGAACGATGAGAAGTTTAGCTATTTGAGCCAAAGATACATTGAGAAGAAAATATTTAGGAATTTATTTAAACTGATTATGCAACCAATATTGCTTTTTAGTCAGATTTTAAATTGTAGAAAGAAAACCGATATTGTTTTTTTTGATAGAGTGCCCGCTTACCTAACTGTTTCATTGTTATTAGCAAAAATGCTATTTAGAGTTAAATTCGTATGGGGTGTAAACGAATTTCCAGTAAGTTTTGTTAATGAAAAACCATACTCTTTCAAAGCTTTTGTAGAGTTGCTTAGCTTTAAAGTTTTAGGTAGGGTGGCAGATTTAATCATAGTAATATCTTCGGAACACGAAACTTGTTATAAAAAATTATCAACAGGTAAAACAAAGACCTTAATAATACCTATTTTAATGAATACAGATGAATGCACTGAAGTAGAAAAAATAATATCACCTAAAAAATTAATAACATATTGTGGAGCTTTGAGCACTAGTAACGGGATAGATTTTTTAGTCAATGTTGCTAAAGAGCTAATGGTTTTGACTAATGATTTCAAAATTTCAATATTTGGACCTAGTATATCAACCAAGTATTTGGAGTCACTTAGACAAAAAATAACATTATTAGGATTGCAAGATTATATAGAATTAACTGGCGCCGTTTCAAATAAGGAAGCAATAGAATATATACAGCGTAGTGATGTTTTGGTCATTCCAAAAGTTAAGGATAAACGAGCTATAGGCTATATCCCCTCGAAAATGGGTGATTATTTATTTAGTGGTAAGCCGGTTGTGTTTAGTAATGTTGGAGATGTACCCAAGTACATTAAGCATGGAGTTAACGGTTATCTAGTTGAACCAGATAATATTATGGAGTTTGCGAAATGTTTACATTTTATAATAACTAATTATGACGAATCTTTTGTTGTTGGACAAGAAGGTAGACGAACATCATGTTTATTTGATTATAAAATTCAGTCACAAAGTATAAAAAATGCGTTGAATGAATTGTAAGAAATGAAATTTCATATGGAAGATTAAATAGTTAAGGTTTATATGAAATGGTTGTTTCTTCAAAAAATAATAAGGTCTCAGTAAGTGAAAGAAAAAATAATATTTATAAATGCACTTTCAGCAAAATTAGGGGGAGGGAAGACCTATATAATAAACCTGCTTCGCTATTTACCTAATAATGTTTTGATCTATATTTGTTGTCCTGACCGTTTTATGTTGCCAGATGATCCTAGGGTGATTTACTTGGAATCTAATTTCGCTAATAAAAGTTTGCTCCATAGAGCATTTTGGGAAATTTTCAGTCTACCTTTTGTGTTAAAAAATCTTAAAGTAGAATTGTTATTTGTTCCTGGTGGGATGGATTTTACGCTCAGTACTTTTGCTATTCCAAAAGTTACGATGTTTCGAAATATGTTACCTTTTGATCCTGTTGCTTTAACTTCTGTATCAAGCCGTCTTTTAATTTTAAAAAATTACATTTTAAAAAAGCTTATGATAAGGACAATGAATAGTGCAGCACATACAATATTTATTTCTGAGTATGCAAAAAAATCTATCCAGCCCTTTGTGAAATTAAATAGCTCTAGTGTCATATATCATGGCATAGCAAAAGAATTTATCCCTAGTGAAACGGTTATTGATGAAGGTGTTGGTTATATTCTTTATGTTTCTAGGTTTGAGCCATATAAAAATCATTTAAATGTAATAAAAGCATATGAAAAGCTATCTCCCTCGATAAGAGCTAAATATAAACTAGTACTTGTCGGTGAGTTTATGGAACCTAGTTATGGTCAGTGTATTAAATACGTGAAAGATAATAATCTTGAAGAGTTTGTTGATATAAAAGGAAAAGTTCCATATGAAAAATTACCTGCTTTATATCAACAGGCAACAGTATTTGTTTTTGCATCTTCATGTGAAAACTGCCCTAATATTTTGCTTGAAGCTATTGGCTGCGGTGCACCTATTATCTCTTCTCGAACAGAGCCAATGCCAGAGTTTGCGAGAAATTCCGCTTTATATTTTGATGAAACGGACTTTATATCTATTTATCAAGAATTAGACACCGTCCTCAATAATGAAACTATGATCAAGCAAATGAGAGAGAAGTCAATTGCTCTCCGAGAATTTTACACTTGGGAAAATACCGCATTGTTGACTTGGCAATGTTTAGAATCTATTGGAGAAAAAAATGTTTAAAGATAAAGTCTTGTTAATTACTGGTGGTACTGGTTCGTTTGGTAATGCAGTCCTAAGGCGTTTTTTAACAAGTGATATTAAAGAAATTCGTATATTCTCTCGCGATGAGAAAAAACAGGACGATATGCGTAAGTATTTTAATTCAGATAAATTAAAGTTTTATATTGGTGATGTTAGAGATTATCAAAGTATTGCAAATGCAATGCGTGGTGTTGATTATGTTTATCATGCAGCAGCTCTAAAACAAGTACCTTCATGTGAGTTTTATCCGTTAGAAGCAGTTAAGACTAACGTCATTGGTACAGAAAATGTTTTAGAAGCAGCTATCGCGAATAATGTCGAGCGTGTTGTTTGTTTAAGCACAGACAAAGCCGTATACCCCATCAATGCAATGGGTATATCTAAAGCTATGATGGAAAAGGTTATAGTTGCAAAAAGTCGGAACTTAGAGCATACCAACACAACTATTTGCTGTACCCGTTATGGTAACGTGATGGCGTCTCGTGGCTCTGTTATTCCTTTATTTATACGTCAAGTCGTGAATGAGCAGCCTATCACTATTACTGATCCAACAATGACTCGTTTTATGATGACGTTAGATGATGCAGTTGATCTTGTTTTACATGCATTTGAAAACGGTCAAAATGGTGATATTTTTGTTCAAAAAGCGCCAGCAGCTACTATTGATGTTTTAGTTAAGGCGTTACTTGAAATAATGGACAAGCCTGAACATATTGTTAATGTTATTGGCACGCGACACGGTGAAAAGCTTTTTGAGGCGTTATGTAGTCGTGAAGAAATGTTCGTTGCTCAGGAACAAGGTGAATATTTTAGAGTGCCCGCTGATAACAGAGACTTAAACTATTCTAAATTTTTTGAAGAAGGTGAATCGGACCTATCAAAAGTTGAAGATTATAACTCTCACAATACCGAGCGGCTTAATGTAGAAGAAATGAAACAGCTATTAAGAAAGTTAGACTTTATTAGAGAAATTGAAGCTGGTAACGTATTTGTGCCAGAAGGAGTGTAACATGAAAATACTTGTTCTCGGTGCAACTGGAATGCTTGGGTATAGTATTTATAGCAATTTATCGGAAGTCAGTATTTTTGATGTTTTTGGTACCGTTAGAAATATAAATGGAAAAGAAGATTACTTTAAAAACACTTTAAACAAGCTTGTTTTTGGGGTTGATATTTATGATTTTGATTCCGTTATTTCAGTTGTTAATGATATAAACCCTGATGTTGTTATTAATTGTATTGGATTGATTAAACAGCATGATATTTCTAAGCTACACACAGACGCTATTTATGTAAATTCTCTTCTTCCCCATAAACTAGCCAAGCTTTGTAGTGCCTCTGGTGCTAAGTTAATTCACTTCTCAACCGATTGTGTTTTTACTGGCGCTGATGGGGGGTATACCGAAGATAGTAATCCTGATTCTATAGATTTATATGGTAGTTCTAAACGATTAGGTGAGGTCGATTATGGCAAACATTTAACTTTACGAACATCTATCATAGGACATGAGCTATCTAGCAACGTTAGTTTGGTTGATTGGTTCTTGTCTCAATCAGGTAGTGTTAAGGGCTTCACTAAGGCCGTATTTTCTGGTTTGCCAACAGCATACATAGCTAAGTTATTAATCGAAAAGATCTTACTGGCAGGCAACTTGTCTGGTTTATATCATCTATCTGTTGATCCTATTGATAAGTTTACACTCTTATCTCTAGTATCCAAAGTGTATAGCCATGATTTAGAGATTCAGCCATCAGAACAGCTAACTATGGATAGATCTTTGAATTCAAATAAACTTAGAAATGAACTTGGATTAATTACACCGAGTTGGCCTGAATTGATTGACTTTATGTTTGCAGATTATGTAGCAAGGTATCAAAAATGAAAAAGTTGAAGGTTGTAACTGTTGTTGGAACTCGCCCTGAAATTATTCGTTTATCAAGAACTATTGCCAAATTAGATGAGTTTTGTGAGCATATACTTGTTCATACAGGGCAAAACTATGATTATGAGCTAAACCAAATCTTTTTTGATGATTTAGGAATTCGTTCTCCAGATATCTTTTTAGAATGTGCAGGTGCTACTGCAGCAGAGACTATGGCGCAAGTAATCAGTAAGTCTGATGCTATGTTTGCCGACGTTATGCCAGATGCCTTACTTATTTTAGGTGATACTAATAGTGCTATGGCTGCTATTCCCGCAAAGCGTAAAAAAATACCGATATTTCATATGGAAGCCGGTAATCGCTGTTTTGATATGAGAGTTCCTGAGGAGATTAATCGAAAAATTGTTGATCATATCTCAGATGTTAATATGCCTTACACTGATATTGCGCGAGAATATTTGCTTGCTGAAGGACTAAAACCTGACTTTATTGTCAAAACTGGTAGTCCTATGGACGAAGTGCTGAGCTTTTATAGTAAAAAAATAGCTGAATCGAATATTCTATCATCATTAGATTTGAATCAAGGTGAGTACTTTGTTGTTAGTGTTCATCGTGAGGAGAATGTTGATTCTGAATTGAATATTCATAATTATGTATTGGCTTTAAATACCTTAGCGGATAAATATAGTTATCCAATAATTGTATCTACTCATCCTCGAACAAGAAAGAAAATAGACTTGCTTAATTTACAATTTCACCCACTTGTTAAGTTGATGAAACCTCTAGGTTTTAGTGATTATGTTAAGCTTCAAAAAGAGGCTAAAGTGGTACTTAGCGATAGCGGTACAATAACAGAAGAGTCATCAATTTTAAACTTTCCTGCTGTTAACATTAGAGATGCGCAAGAACGGCCAGAGGGATTTGAAGAGGGGGCTGTTATGTTCACTGGTATGAGTGTTGATCGTATACTTCAAGCAATTGAAATATTGGATAAACAACCAAGAGGCGAGAATCGCCTTATCAATAAAGTTCAAAACTATATTGCACCTAATGTTTCAGAAAAGGTTTTAAGAACAATACTTAGTTATACGGATTATGTTAATCGAGTTGTGTGGAGAAAGTAATAGTGCGTATAGCTCTTTTACCCGACGACTACTTACCTAGCAGTACATTAGTGCATGCGAAGATGTTTCATGAACTTGCTCTTGAGTTCATGAAACAAGGTCATGATGTAGTTGTTATTACACCAGGGTTACCTAATCAGAATAAAAAGTTAATAATCGAGGTTATTGACGGTGTGACCGTTTGGCGTTTTCGTGCAGGATTACGCCGTGGTGTTGGGAAGTTTAAGCGAGCAATAAACGAAAGCTTACTTTCATTTCACGCTTGGAATGCAATTAAGGCCGAGATTAATAAAGCTCCATTTGATTTATGTGTAAATTATTCGCCAACAATATTTTTCGGTTATTTAACCACAATATTAAAGAATAAATACAATACGTATATATATTTAGTATTAAGAGATATGTTTCCTCAGTGGGTAATTGATGAGGGTATGATTAAAGAGGATTCTTTAATTGCTAAGTATTTTCGCTATTTTGAACACTTAAATTATAAGGCCTCAAACAAAATTGGCTTAATGTCTAAAGCTAATGTAGATTATTTTTCTACCATTAATCCTCAATATAAAAATACAGAAGTACTTTTAAACTGGGCTTGTTTAGTACCGTCTAAATTTGATAGCTATTCAATAGATGTGAGAGAGGAGCATAATCTTACTGATAAGGTGATTTTTTTTTACGGTGGAAATATTGGTCACGCTCAAGATATGAGCAATTTACTTCGACTAGCTGATAGCTGTAAATGTAAACCTGAAGCGCATTTTTTATTTGTTGGTCAAGGTGATGAGTTTGAGCTAATAAATAGATTGAAAACTGACTTGAAATTAGACAATGTGACAATATTACCTTCGGTTAATCAATCTCAGTATAAGGAAATTTTAACTCAAGTTGATATCGGCTTGTTTTCTCTTGCAAAAACCCATCAAGCTCATAATTTCCCTGGTAAACTTTTAGGTTACATGGTTCAGTCATTACCTATATTGGGCAGTGTTAACTATGGAAATGATTTAATTGAATATATTAATGACTCTGAATCCGGACTTGTCTTTATAAATGGTAATGATGAGGCTTTATCCAAAGGAGCAATTGAGCTTTTGGAAAATATTGGATTACGTAGACGAATGGGTTTAAATTCATTTGAGCTTTTGAAACAGAATTTTTCTGTTGAGCAGGCAGCACGAAAGATTACATTATCATTGGATGAGCTACATTGAAAATACTTATAACAGGTTATTCAGGTTTTGTTGGTAGTAATTTAGTAGAGCAATTGCAAGGCAATTATCAATTAAATCTACTTGGAAGAAAGCAGTCTAATTTCGGGAGTGTTTTTGCGTATAACTTGGACTCGAGTACACTTTATAACGAGGCTCTTGTAAATGTTGATATAGTTGTACATTGCGCTGCAAGAGTCCACATTATGGATGATACTGCAAGTGATCCTCTTAACGAATTTAGGGCCGTTAACACACAAGGAACACTTAATCTAGCAAAACAAGCTGCGCAAGCAAGAGTTAAACGCTTTATTTTTATTAGCTCTATAAAAGTAAATGGTGAGAGCATCACGGGTAATTCCCCATTTAAATCTACCGACCAGCCACTACCAGAAGATCCATACGGTATATCAAAAGCTGAAGCTGAGCAGCAATTGCTTGAGTTAGGTGAAAAAACTGGTATGGAGATTGTTATAATTCGGCCACCACTTGTTTATGGTGAAGGGGTAAAAGCTAATTTTGCTTCACTAATGCGTTTGGTTGGCAAGGGCTTACCGCTACCATTTAGGCTAATTAAAAATAATAAACGAAGCTTAGTTTCTGTTTATAACTTGGTTGATTTAATTAAAGTGTGTATTGACCATCCAAATGCTGCTAACCAAGTGTTTTTAGCAAGTGATGATCATGACTTATCTACCGCTGAAATTGTTGCATTGATGGCTAAGGTGCAGAATAAACCCAATTTGGCTATACCTGTGCCAGTGTGGTGTTTTAAGTTAGCTGGTAATTTACTAGGCAAACAAGCCGTGATTGACCGATTAACAGGCTCACTGCAGTTAGACATAACTCATACAAAAAATACACTTAATTGGGTACCGCCTTACTCTGTCGAGCATGGCTTTAAGCTAGCAGCTAAAAAATCTTCAACAAATAATTAATGGATTTATAAATGATACGCTTATTAGACTTTTTATTTGCCTTATTTGGTTTATTATTTGCCCTGCCATTTTTAGTTGTTTTATACATTATTGGCTTGTTCGATACGGGCTCTCCCATTTTTACTCAACAGCGTGTAGGTCGAAATAAAAAGCCATTTACCTTGGTTAAGTTTAGAACCATGAAGGTTGATACTGCCTCAGTAGCAAGCCACTTAGCAAGCACGGCATCGATAACTCCTTTTGGTGGTTTTTTACGTAAAACTAAGTTAGACGAACTACCACAGCTTTGGAATGTACTAAAAGGCGAAATGAGTTTGGTTGGCCCGCGCCCAGGTTTATTTAATCAACAAGAGCTTACTGCAGCACGTGATGCTAAAAATGTTTTTGATGTTCGCCCTGGCATTACAGGGCTTGCACAAGTTAACGAAATTGATATGTCAACCCCTGAATTACTTGCAAAAACAGATCGCGAGATGATTGATACTCTAAATTTAAGCAATTATTTTAAATATATACTCATGACAGTGACTGGCAGTGGTAGTGGGGATAGGGTTAAATAGATGAAAGATGCTAGATAAAAGATTAAAGATTAAAGATTAAAGATTAAAGATTAAAGATTAAAGATTAAAGATTAAATTGACACGAGTTCAGGCTATCAATGGAAAAGCTATTGGCAAAACTAAAACTCTAAAGTTAAAGGGCTTAAGCTAGGTAAAAGGGATTTTATGCAATTTGAAGATTTAGCTGTATGGCAGCGATCTGCTGACTTAGCATGTGATATTTATAAACACTTTAAAGCAAGTAAAGAGTTTGGACTGAAAGATCAAATAACACGTTCAGCTTTATCTATTTCATCAAATATTGCTGAGGGGTATGAGAGGAAAACCTCTAAAGATTATGCGCGTTTTCTATCATACTCAAAAGGTAGTTGCGGTGAACTACGTTCTCAAATTTATATTGCAGTTAAAATTGACGAAATTGACATAAAAACATCTGAACTTTGGATTGAAGAGACAAAGCAGCTCTCCAAAATGTTATCAGGATTAATGAAATCAATTGAGTCATGGGGTTAGGTTAGTATGCTACCTTTGACCTTTGACCTTTGACCTTTGACCTTTGACCTTTGATTTTCTTTAAAAATCAATAATTAGTGAAAATGTATTAGTTTTTGGTGATTTTTACTCTCACTAGCTATATTATAGGGATGTATAACAATCATTAAGCTTTTGCTCAGTTAGGACAACTGATAATTCAAGCTTAATACAAAAGGGATTTCAAGTGGATAAAATAATAGACTCTATCTTTAACGCGCCTCGTTCAAAAAAGCGCGCTATTACACTCGTTGTTGACTCATTCTTTATTTTTTCGGCATTTTGGCTTGCTTTAGTTGTTCGGCTCGACAGTTTAGCACCCTTATATGTGCTTGATTACTGGTTTGTTCTTGGTTTAATACTGCCTACCTCTTTAATTGCTTTTGTTAACCTTGGTTTATACCGTGCGGTGCTGCGTTATATGAACGCCCAAGCACTGTGGGCCATCGCTATAGGCACCTTAGTCGCCACGGTGTCGTTAGTTATATTCTCGTTTTTTTTAGGGGTGATGATGCCCCGTTCTATGCCTTTTATTTTTGCTTGGCTTTGTTTATTAACCGTCGGTGGTTCGCGTATTGTTGTTCGTGCCATGATCGGCAAAATGTCTACATCGCATAAAGAGCAAGTGATTATTTATGGCGCAGGGTCATCTGGTAGGCAATTAGCAACGGCGTTAGAGGCGGGCCCTGAATACCATGTGCGTGCATTTATTGATGACGACGTAACAAAGCAAGGCTCAATTATTCAAGGTGTACCTGTATATGCATTTAACGATATACACACTCTAATTGATAAGCGTAGTATCGGTAAAATATTGCTAGCTATGCCAAGTGAGAGTCGCTCACGCCGTAAAGAAGTGTTGGCTTTATTGGAGCCGTTAGCAATACAAATATTGTCGATCCCAGGTATGGCCGATATTGTTGGTGGCAAAGCTAAACTCTCAGAATTTAGAGAAGTCGAAATAGAAGACCTATTAGGCCGCGATTCGGTAGAGCCAAAACCAGAGTTAATGGCTGCTAACATTACAAATAAAATAGTTATGGTTACTGGGGCTGGAGGCTCTATTGGTTCTGAGTTATGTAGGCAAATTATTAAGCAGCAACCTAAAAAGCTTATTTTGTTTGAGGTAAACGAGTTTGGCCTTTACTCAATTGAAAAAGAGTTGTGCGAATATATTCAAGCGAACGAGCTTAATATTGAGCTTGTGCCAATTATGGGCTCTGTGCAGCGTATTAACCGCATTGAGACTGTAATGACCACCTTTGGTGTACACACTGTTTACCATGCTGCCGCTTATAAACATGTGCCTTTAGTTGAGCACAATGTAGTTGAAGGTGTACGTAATAACGTATTTGGTACCTACTATGCAGCTAAAGCCGCTATGAATGCAAAGGTCGAAACCTTTGTGCTTATATCTACCGATAAAGCTGTACGCCCAACCAATGTTATGGGTGCAACTAAGCGCATGGCAGAGCTATGCTTACAAGGTTTAGCGCAAAATAAAGGTAAACAGCACAATACCCGTTTTTGTATGGTGCGCTTTGGTAATGTACTGGGCTCTAGCGGCTCTGTAGTGCCATTGTTCCGCAGGCAAATTAAAGAAGGCGGGCCAATAACCTTAACCCACCAAGATATAACGCGCTTTTTTATGACCATTCCGGAGGCTGCCCAATTGGTAATACAAGCCGGTGCTATGGGTAAAGGTGGTGATGTATTTGTACTCGACATGGGCGAACCTGTAAAAATTAAAGACCTTGCGACAAAAATGATTCGCTTATCGGGCTTTGAGGTTAAAAGCAATACCAACCCTCATGGCGATATTGCTATTGAGTGTACAGGCTTGCGCCCGGGCGAAAAGCTCTACGAAGAGTTATTAATTGGCGATAACGTGGGCGAAACATGCCACGAGCGAATTATGACCGCCAACGAAGTAATGCTGCCACTTGCCGAAATTAATGTGTTTTTAGAAGCGCTTGATATTGCTTGCCATAATTTTGATCATGAAACAATTCGCCAGCTACTATTAGATGCGCCTACCGGTTTTAACCCTACCGACGGTATTTGCGATTTAGTATGGAATGCTAAACAAAGTCAAGAACAGAACACAGTTAATGAACTTTCAATGAGTAAAGTCGTTAATTTAAAGGGTTAACTTCAGATTGTTATTCTTTGAAATTATTAACCATAATTTTAAAGGATATTAGTGGTTATAAACATAAAAGTGGTAAAGTATGAGCTATTCATATTGAGAGCTTGAATAGCTCTACTTTTAATCAGCTTTAATGGATAACCTTATGAAAATAGCAGTAGTGGGTACTGGTTATGTTGGCCTGTCGAACGCAATGTTGCTTGCGCAGCATAACGAAGTAGTCGCCCTAGATATAGACGAACAAAAAGTTAGTTTATTACAAGACAAGCAATCACCGATTGTTGATACTGAAATAAGCGACTTTTTAGTTAATAAGCCGCTTAATTTTACTGCTACCACTAACAAAGAATCAGCCCTTTTAGGTGCTGAATTTGTTGTTATTGCTACCCCAACAGACTACGACCCAGACACCAATTACTTTAATACTCGCTCAGTTGAGTCGGTTATTAGCGATGTAATAGCAATTAACCCAACTGCAACCATGGTTATTAAATCAACAGTACCTGTTGGTTACACTAAATCGCTTAAAGAGCAATTTGGTACAGATAATATAATTTTCTCGCCTGAGTTTTTACGTGAAGGTAAAGCACTTTACGATAACTTACATCCATCACGCATTATTGTTGGTGAACAAAGTGAGCGGGCTAAAGTATTTGCAAATTTATTGGCAGAAGGCGCTGTAAAAACTGATATCGATATTTTATTTACTGACTCAACCGAAGCAGAGGCGATTAAGTTATTTTCGAATACTTATTTGGCAATGCGTGTAGCTTACTTTAATGAGCTAGACAGCTACGCTGAAAGCCATGGTCTAGATGCAAAGCAAATTATTGAGGGCGTAGGGTTAGACCCTCGCATAGGTAAGCACTATAACAATCCATCTTTTGGCTATGGTGGTTACTGCTTGCCTAAAGATACTAAGCAGCTACTCGCTAATTACCAAGACGTACCAAACAATATGATCCGCGCGATTGTAGATGCCAACACGACCCGTAAAGACTTTATTGCAAATTCAATTATTAAACAAAACCCTAAGGTAGTTGGTATTTATCGTTTAGTAATGAAGTCGGGCTCTGATAATTTTAGAGCGTCTGCCATTCAAGGCATTATGAAGCGTATTAAAGCAAAAGGTATTGAGGTAGTAGTTTACGAACCAACCTTTGAGGGCGAAGCATTTTTTAATTCGCGTGTAATTAAAAACCTTGATGAGCTTAAAAGTATCTCTGATGTAATTGTATCGAACCGCATGGCTGATGAGCTGCAAGATGTAGCCGACAAGGTTTATACCCGCGATTTGTTTGGTAGTGATTAAGGAAAAGGCGGTATCGTAGGCGTGAAATTTATTTCGCGCGAAAATATTTTCACAAAGAGAAGTGAATGAGAAAAGAATGAGGAAGTGATAATGATGTTTGTTGCTTCCTCATAAGCGCAGCGCCTCATAACTTCTTTGTGAATTATAGTTATTTTGAACGACAGAGAGCATATAGGAAAATAGTTCATAGATTCAGAGCAGCACGGTGCTGTTTGTAGGTAATGTAGGAGGTACTTTAGTGCCGAAGTTTTTGGAGCGATTCACGGCTAAAGCTCTTCCTACGAATGATAGACACTCCAAGCAATAGTGACGCTTACCGTTTTATATTACTTTCTCTATGTAGCGCGTGGCGCCTCTTAGACTCTTTGTGAAATTTTTCTTTGGTAAGTCGTATCTCTTTTACTCTTTGTAAACATCAGTACAAACGAAAAATAAAATTAAAAAACATTCAGCTTGTATCTACTTTGGTACTGTTAGTTTGGTGTTATTGTAGATTTAATTATTAAATAAGGGACTAATTATGAAAGCTGTTATTCCAGTTGCGGGCCTTGGTACCCGTATGCTTCCAATGACTAAAGCAATTCCAAAGGAAATGTTACCTATAGTTGATAAACCGCTTATTCAGTACATTGTTAACGAATGTATTTTGGCTGGTATAAAAGAAATTGTATTAGTAACCCACAGCTCTAAAAACGCCATTGAAAACCACTTTGATACCAGCTTTGAGCTAGAAGCAACACTTGAAAAGCGTGTTAAACGTACACTGCTTGAAGAAGTCCGCTCTATTTGCCCGCCAGATGTAACCATTATGCATGTTCGCCAAGGCGAAGCTATGGGCCTAGGTCACGCAGTGTTATGTGCAAAACCTATCGTGGGTGATGACGACTTTGTTGTAGTACTGCCAGACGTGATTTTAGATGGTTACACCGCGGATCAAAAAACCGAAAACATTGCCGCGATGGTTAAGCGTTTTAAAGATGTTAAAGCAAGCCAGATCATGCTTGAACCTGTACCGCAAGAAAGTGTTCATAAGTACGGTATTGCAGATATTGGTGGCGTAAAAATTAAAGCCGGCGAAAGTGCGCCAATCAAAACGATGGTTGAAAAACCAAAAGCTGAAGAGGCACCATCTAACTTAGCGGTTGTTGGCCGTTATGTGTTATCAAAAGCTATTTGGCCTTTACTTGCTAAAACTCCAGCAGGTGCGGGCGGCGAAATTCAATTAACCGATGCTATTGATGAGTTGATGAAAACCGAAGTTGTTGAAGCCTTCCACATGAGTGGCCGAGCTCACGACTGCGGTGACAAACTAGGTTATTTAAAAGCGATTATTGAGTACGGTATGCGTGATGAAAAACTAGGTGATGAGTTCTCTGAGTTTTTAAACGATATCGTTACACCTAAAGTGAGTCATTTGAAAGCAGTTTAATCTGTTTTTGAGTTTCTGAAATATTCAAACGCCTACACATTGTGTAGGCGTTTTTGTTTATTAGATAGAATTTTAAACACAAAGGGGGCGAGGATTACAGATTGAGATAATTAATAGACTTAAGGTGAATGTGTAGACTCTTTACTAAAGTGATATTTGATACCGTAGGTCTGAAATTTATTATGCACGTAAGATCTCTTTTGAACCACAGAGGACACAGAGAACACAGAGGTAAATACGGCAAGACTAAAAACTCAGAAAGAGCTGTTTGGTAGTGTTATGTTAGTTTGTGGGATCTTTTGGATACCAAAATTTTAAGAGCTTTGAACCACAGAGGGCACAGAGGAAGAGAAAGAGGTATAAGGTGCTTCATCTTCAGCCCGGTGTTTTATGAGTTTTAGAATTAATTTATTTTTCTCTATGTAGCGCGTAGCGCCTCGGTGTGCTCTGTGGTTCAGAGTGTTTATGTCTTTAATCTAATTAGAACCGCAGAGGGCATAGATAGCACAGAGGAAGAGAAGGAGGTCTTTAAGCTTTCAGCCGTTAGGTTTCAGCTAAATTGTGTTGTTTGTGGGTCAGACATTGGTTGGTGGAATGGTGTTGTATATAAGACGCACCAAGCAGGTGTGACGCCTACTGTTTAATATTTTATTTATCCATGTAGCGCGCAGCGCCTCGGCGTGCTCTGTAGTTCAAAAAGTATTTTTCGTATTATTAGTAAGATAATTTAAGCTATTCTTACATTATAAACAGCTTTTAAATGTTCAATATTAGCAAGGATGGCTATATGGAAATGGATATAATTACCCGTAAAGTAATAGCGTGTGCTATTGAGGTACATAAACAATTAGGGCCAGGTTTATTAGAGTCTACCTATGAAAGTTGCTTGGTATATGAATTGCTGCAAGTTGGCTTTTCACCACTTAACCAAGTTGAGTTACCTATTTCATACAAGAGTGTCTGTTTAGATGCTGGGTATCGACTTGACATATTGCTTCCAAAGTCGCTAATTATCGAATTTAAAGTAGTAGAAAAGCTTTTACCCATTCACACAGCACAGTTAATTACATATTTAAAATTAACCGACATCAAAACAGGTTTGCTTATTAACTTTAATGTTACAAGGTTAGTGGATGGTATTAAGCGAATTCAAGTTTAGTTTTTCTCTTGGCTTCAAATCTAATTGTAACCTCAGATTTATTAGGTAAAACGTTCTCTTAATTAGAGTTTTCTTCTCTATGTAGCGCGCAGCGCCTCTATGTACTCTGTGGTTCAAATTATTCAAATCGAATTACACCACAGGCGGCACAGACTGTTCTCTAAGGTAAAACCTCTTATTACAATTTTTTCTCTGTGTAATCTGTGGTTCAAAGCAATATAAATAGATAAATCTAAGTAGCTATTTCAATCTTGGTTTTATCGCCCAGTAGGGCTTGGTATTTTTTAGCCAAGGTTGCTTTAGCTTCGTCATCGCCATGAACAATTTTGATTAACTTAGGCTTCTTTTTCATACCCGTTACAAACCTAATTAGCCCGTTTTGGTCTGCGTGGGCGCTGTAGCCACTGATAGTATGTATTGCTGCATTTATATAAATCTTCTCGTTATTAATATAAACGTAGCCACCACTAGGCCCATAAGTTTGAATATCGCGCCCTAACGTGCCCTTGCCTTGATAACCCACAAAAATGATATCGGTTGTTTTGTCAGGTAAAAACCGATCTAAATAGTTAACGATCCTGCCTCCGGTGCACATGCCACTGGCTGCGATTATAATTGCTGGCTGCTGCCTTGAACTTAAAAAGTTAATGAGTGCCATGTGTTCTTGATGAGTATCTATAGTATGCAGTTGGCTAAAGTCTAACGGGTGGCGGCCTTGTTTTATGCGCCTTTTTGCCTCGTTATCCCAAAGGGTTTTAAAGTGTTGGTACTCAGCAGTGAAATTAGCAGCCATCGGCGAGTCAACAATCACTTGCAGCTTATGCCACATTGAATTTTTGCGTGCAGAGTGAATAATTTGCTCAAGCTCATATAGTAGCTCTTGCGTACGGCCAATACTAAACGCAGGAATAAGCACC
This sequence comes from Pseudoalteromonas shioyasakiensis, assembly GCA_013391845.1. Lineage (NCBI taxonomy): Bacteria > Pseudomonadati > Pseudomonadota > Gammaproteobacteria > Alteromonadales > Pseudoalteromonadaceae > Pseudoalteromonas > Pseudoalteromonas shioyasakiensis. The sequence goes on along the minus strand of CP058414.1, from coordinate 26,091 downwards.
ACGCCGTTATCTGCAACGGCTCGCTCTATAATATTTTTTAAAACCTTTACCCGTGCCTTACGGCCATCATGGTTTTTATCACCATAGGTAGATTCAATCACAAGCGTATCGGCACGATAGGGCGGTTTAGGCGATGGCAATAACGGTGTGTAAGGCGCACCCAAATCACCAGAGAATACCACTCTGTGGTTATTTGGCTTTTTACCAAGCTCAATTTCTACATAGGCAGAGCCAAGAATATGGCCTGCGCGTTGTAGGCGGAGTTTAAATAAAGCTTCGTTGTATTGGGTTTGCGATATAACTTCTTCGGGGCTAAAGCCCACTCCTACTGGGATGGGGTACCACTTGTTGAAATCGAGGGGAACAAGTTGCTGTTTTAGTCTTCTTATACAGGTATTTATTATGGTTTCATCACGTGTTACGCCTAGTTTTAAGGCGTCTTCAATCACCATTGGTAATAGTTTTGCGGTAGCGATAGATGTATAAATAGGCCCTTTAAAGCCAGCTAAAAATAGGTAAGGTATGCGACCTACATGATCAATATGGCAGTGGGTAATTATAAGCGCTTTTACTGTAGATATATCAAAGTCGATGTTGAGATCTTCGTGGCTGTCTTCGCCCTGAAACAACCCACAATCAATGAGTATTGAGTTGTTGTCGTCAATAATAAGCTGGTGGCACGAGCCTGTAACACCCTTAACTGCTCCGTGGTGTTTGATATGCATAATTATATCCTTATTTTTGAAGCACATGTTCAGCATAGAGGTTATTGATTATAACGGCAACGAGCAAAGTTCAACATGGAGTGATGGAATTTTCATAAATCACGAGCTATCAGTTTTCAGCTGTCAGTTTGAGGCTGAATGGTGTTGCTTGTTGGTGATGTGATAATTTGTTAATGGGTTGCTGAATTCAGCCTCATTTTTAAAGAACATTTGCACAAAGAGAAGTGAATGAGTAAAGAATGAGGAAACCTTAATATTGTTTTCTTTTAAGCGAAGGATTTATAACTATTTTTAAGTTTTTAACTTTTTCTGACCACAGAGTACATAGAGAACTTAGAGGAAGAGAAGGAGAGACCAAACCTCTTTTAAATATTGGTTTCTCTGTGTAGCGCGCAGCGCCTCGGTGTTGTGGTTCAAATATTGTTTTTACACAAAGAGAAGTGAATGAGAAGAGAATGAGGGATCCTATAAATCTTATAAGTTGTTTTCTCTTAAGCGCAGCGTCTCTTATCCTCTTTGTAAATTAAAGATCTTATTTCTAACCACAGAGGACATAGAGAGCATAGAGGAAGAGAAGGAGAGACCAAACCTTTTTTAAATATTGGTTTCTCTGTGTAGCGCGCAGCGCCTCGGTGTTCTCTGTGGTTCAAATATTGTTTTTACACAAAGAGAAGTGAATGAGAAGAGAATGAGGGATCCTATAAATCTTATAAGTTGTTTTCTCTTAAGCGCAGCGTCTCTTATCCTCTTTGTAAATTAAAGATCTTTTTTCTAACCACAGAGGACATAGAGAGCATAGAGGAAGAGAAGGAGAGACCAAACCTCTTTTAAATATTGGTTTCTCTGTGTAGCGCGCAGCGCCTCGGTGTTCTCTGTGGTTCAAATAAGTTTTTCACAAAGAGAAGTGAATGAGAAGAAAAAAAGGGATCCAATACATCTTATAAGTTGTTTTATCTAAAGTGCAGCGTCTCTTATCCTCTTTGTGATATTTTGGTTTTATCTATGATTTAAATTTCATTTTTGTATTAACTTTTTAAAGATGAATAACTAACTAAATTAATTAATTAATGCTATATTGGCGTTAACAAAAAATTCTAATAATTCTTCATGGATTCGAGTTATGCTAAAGGCGAACACTTTACTCATTAGCGGGTTAGCTACTCTTTGCGCTCCTGTGCTAGCTTCAGAAAAAATAAATAACTATCAATCTTTTACTGGCTATACAGGCCTAATAAACACTCCTAACGCTAGTGTTATTGACGTTGGTCATATTGATCTAGGTTACAACAATATGCTTGACCTAAGAGGTGGGGAGTATGTTGATGGTCATAATTTTATTTTTTCAGCTGGTTTATTTGATGGCCTTGAGGTAAGTGGCCAAATAGCAGCCGAATCAATGAATGACAATTTGTTTTATACTGAAGGCAGTGGTCAACTGCGCGATTTATCATTTAATGCTAAGTATCAATTACCTTATATACCCAAAGAGTGGTTTACTGTTGCAATTGGTGCAAAAGATATCGGCGGTGCAGCAAATAACTACGAAACCTATTATGCAGTTGCCTCTAAAGAATTATGGGATTTTAGGTTCTCAGCAGGTTACGCTGTAAGTGACCGTATTAGCGGCCAAATGGATGGCCCGTTTGCGGGGGTTGAATGGCAACCATTTGACTGGTTTGCACTACAAGCTGAACATGACGCCGATGCTTTTAATGCCGCAGCAAAAGTTACGGTCCCTAAAAAGTGGCTATATGATATAGGTGAATTAACATTCACTAGCCGTTTTTACAGCAATACAGACTACAGTGAAGAAGACACTTCATGGGGCGTTAATTTTAAAATGCCTTTATTCACAAAACCTGAATATGAGGCTATTGAAAGTGCGCCAGAACCCGTTTTATCAGAAAGTGACGAATTAGCATACTTTAAACTAAAGGCTAATAAAGAACCTGTAACCATTAAAGACCCTAATGCACACCGTTATTTCGAAAGCAATAAAGAAATGACCAAACAAGCAGCTACTTTAAAGCATGCTTTGGTTAAAGATGGCTTCGAAAGTGTACAAGTCGGTTTTAACAGTGATAAGCAAATTGCAGTAAAATTTGAAAACTCAGTATTTAACCGTAACGACCTTGATGCTATAGGCCTTGTGCTTGGGCGCATTTCTCAATATGTAACCAGCGAAGGTGCTGAGTTTAATGTAATGATGTCTAAGCAAGATATTCCTCAGCTTAGCTTAAAAGGTAATGTAGACGAATACCGCGAATTTATTCTTGCGAAAAAACACCCAGAAGTAATTGTTTTTCAAGGCTCAATGCCGTTGCCAAGAGCATTAACTTGGGTTGGTTTAATGAATACAAGTACGCCTTATTTTAAACCAAGAGTGTCACTAAGCCCTGTTCTTAGAAATAACTATGCGACAGAACTTGGTGTGTACGACTTTTCATTTGCGGTTCGTGCAGACGTTGATGTGCCATTATGGCAGGGTGCAGGCCTTAACTTGGGCGGCCAAGTGCACGTAGCTGACAGTGATGACTACGAAAAAGATGCACCGTTTAGATATTATCGTGAAGAGTCAGAGTTCGACAGAGCAACACTTTATCAAACATTTGCATTGCCTTACGGTATTTATAACCAAACTCAGCTTGGTTATTTTAAAGATTACCAAGACTATATGGGTATTCAAAACGAAACAACTTGGTTAAGCCCTGAAGGCCGACATAAAGTGAGTGCCAATATTGGCTATTATGATTATCAAGATTACGATGCACACAAAGATATTCAGGTAGTTTCTTACCAGTTTAATTGGGTTGAACAAGATATAACCTTGCACGCTGAGGCAGGTAACTACTTTTATGACGACTCTGGTTTTAAAGTTGAAAGCCGCTTTTGGTTTGGCGATAGCTATCTTGCAGTTTATGCGCAAGACACAAGCGTGAAAAAAATTGGCTTTGCTTTTAGCATCCCGCTTACACCAAGAAAAGACATGAATGTGAGCCGCTATGGCCAAGTTAAAGGGAACCAAGCTTGGCGTCACGCAATCGATACTCAAGTGGGACAATCTAAAAATGCTGTAGTGTTTAACCGTGCATACACACCATTTAATAATATAAGCTTAGACCGCAAGTTCTTAAATCAAGGTCGTTTATCAAAAGCTTATGTGTACGCTAACTTTAGCCGCTTGCGAGATGTGTACCTTGAATATAAGTAATCAATTTATATATGTTTTTTTCTGTTAATTTGAATACACAGAGTATGAAATTATTTTTTGTAATCATAATTGATGGATTGTAAATATTACCTATAATTCATATTGAGCCTTTTTAGTGAAAAATAAAGGCTCAATATGCGAAATGACTGTTGCAAATGTTGTGATTGTTATTTAACCTTCTAGGTAGCTATGTAAAGTTGTTACCTAATAACTCTTAGATTAGAGTCGGGCTAATAACTTTTCATTATTAATCGACCTTATTTGATACGTTTATTTAAAAAAGGAATAAAAGGACTCCCTATGTTTACTAACAAAAAAACGCTACTAGCAATGTCTGTAGCATCTGTTTTTGCTCTTTCAGGCTGTTCGAGTGATGACGACAAAAATGAGGTCGTACCAGATCCGGTAGATCCACCTGTAACCGTCATTGTTCCACCTGAAGCGCCTGCTGAACTAGGCCTAGTTGTTAACACTAGTGTTATTGATTCTGCTACAACTGATGTGGTTGATGCTACCGTAACATTTTTAGAAGACGGTGTTGTATCTAGTAACATCGTTGATGTTGATGGTGAAGCGTTAACAACTACTACAACTGAAGACGGTAGTGTTACTTTCACCGTTAAAGAAGATGCAACACTTGAAGAAGTAACTATAAACGTAACTGCAGATGGTTATGTAGGTAAAACATTCGCAGTTAGCCTAGTGGCTGAAGAGGGCGAAACTTCAATTGACCAAGTTTTAGCTCTTACGTCAAAAACTGCTGAAGGTATTGCTGATACTGTAGTTGAAGCTACAGTTGAAGCGGGTGGTACTACTTCTGCACCAATCGAAGCAGCTACTGAAGAAGGCGCTTCAAGTGCGTCTGCAACTGTACCAGCGGGTGTTATTTTACTTGATGAAAATGAAGAACCTGTATCTGGTGAAATTTCATTAAACGTAACAGGCGCTGATGCTACATCTTCTGCTGCACAATCTATTGTACCTGCAAATATTAATGACGCTGATGCAGAAACAACAGTTAAAGCTGTTGGTGTTGCTAATGTTACAATGACAAACAGTGAAGGTAAGAAAATTAAGAAATTCTCTGACCCTATCACTGTTTCAATGGCGATTCCATCTGACACTATGATCAATGGTGAAGCTATTCAAACTGGCGATATGCTAGGTCTTAAGTCTCATAACGAAGACACGGGTTTATGGCAGTCAGAAACTAACATGGTAACTGTAGGTGCTCTTAATGCAACTTCAGGTACTTACACTGGTAGCTTCCAAACAAGCCACTTAACATTCTTTGCTTCAACTGCACCGGTAGATGTTTGTAGTTCGGGTATCTCAGTAGCAGTTAGTGGTGATGATGTTCCAGCTAAAGGCTTAACGGTTTCTCTAGATTCTTCTGATGCAAGCTATACTGGTAAAATTAGCTCAAACAGCTCAAATAATATTGTAGTCACTTCGGGTCAAGCTAAGAAAGATGGTATTTCTTCTACTGCAACTGCATCTGTAACTGTAACTGACGGTAACGGTCAAGTTTGGTTTGAATCTGACGGCGAAGTTAATGTATGTGGTGAGGTACCTGTAGCACTAGCTAACCCTGTTACTTACACTTCAGAAGATTTCACTGTAACGGCTGCATGTTCTAACGATTCTACCCAAACAATCGATATGAGCGGTGCTTTAGTTAAGTATAGCTTAGCTAACAAGAAGAAAGTTGTTGCTTCAGGTTCAGGTGGTACATTCTCACTAGCTGACCTTGTTGAAGGTAGCACTTACGAAGTTACTATTAATGCACGAATCCCATTAACAAATGGTACAAAGAAAGATTCTACTACCATCACAGCTGACGGTACTTCTGAGTCAATCGCACTTACAGCTGTTTGTGAAACAGTAACTGGTAGCTAATATATTTGTTAGTAATACTTAGGGTTTAATCCCTAAATAAAAAGCCGCTTTAAGCGGCTTTTTTTTGTCTGGATTATAGTAGCCGTCAGGCTGAATTGCGATGTGTTTGTTTACTGCAATTGTGGTAGATGCCATACGAGCCAAGCAACCGTGACGCCTACGATGTAGGAGGCGTTTTAACGCCGAACATCTTTATTTTATTCACGGCTAAAGCCGTTCCCACATTTTGATGTAGGCGTGAAATTTATTTCGCGCGTAAGATCTTTTTGCACAAAAAGAAGTGAATCACGAGTCGTCAGCTTTCAGCTGTTAGTTTGGAGTCGAACGGTGTGGTTTGTAGGCCTACCTCGTAGGAGGTACTTTAGTGCCGAAGTGTTTAGAGCAAATCACGGCTAAAGCTGTTCCTACGAATTTAAAAACTTTTACACAAAGAGAAGTGAATCACGAGCCATCAGCTTTCAGCTGTCAGTTTGGAGTCGAACGGTGTGGTTTGTAGGCCTACCTCTTAGGAGGTACTTTAGTGCCGAAGTGTTTAGAGCAATTCACGGCTAAAGCCCTTCCTACGAATTTAAAAACTTTTACACAAAGAGAAGTGAATGAGGAAAGAACGAGAAGACAATAACATACCAAATTGTGTTTCTCTAAAGCGAAGCGTCTCTTGTCCTCTTTGTGACAATTTGGTTTTTTTCTGTGTAGCGCGAAGCGCCTCTGTGTACTCTATGGTTCAAATATGTTTAAAGAGCCATCAGCTGTCAGTTTTTAGTCGAGTGACATTGTTTATGGGTTCTTTATTAATTTGCAGGCTTGGTGCTGAATTAAGACGCGCCAAGCAAGCGTGACGCCTACGGTGGATGTAGGCGTGAAATTTATTTCGCGCGTAAGATCTTTTTTGCGAAAAGAGAAGTGAATGAGGAAAGAACGAGAAGACAATAACATACCAAATTGTGTTTCTCTAAAGCGCAACGCCTCTTATCCTCTTTGTGAATATACAACCTAGCCCTTGTTTATATCTAAAATTGCTTTTAACGTGTGCTCTTTTTCAAGAATATCGCGATATAGAGCAAACTGGTTGCGGGCGCGCTCAAGGTTGTGGTTTGCATGTTTGGTGGCAAAGTAATTATCGCCATCAATAAAGTCTGTTAAAAAGCGCAGGCCAATCATAAAGGTCATGACCTTGGTGCCTAACCAAAAGCTTTCTTTTTCGGCGTCGGTGATCACATCTTGTAGTGGCTCGACATAACCTTTAACGATGGCAGCAAAGATCTCTTCACGAACACGTACATTATTTAGATTGGTTGAATCTTCTTGCTCAGGTGAGCAGAAGGTGCGCACCATGTCGCCAAAATCAAATAGCCAATAACCTGGCATACAGGTATCTAGGTCGATAACTGCTTTTGCATCATCTGACTGTGTGCAAAAAAGCATGTTATTGATTTTTGTATCGTTATGGCATGGTCTTAAAGGAATGTTACCTTCAAGCTGTTTTAGCTCTTCAACAAGAGATTGCTGAGCTAAACAAAAGTCGATGTCGTCTTGGCAAAGTGCTACACGATTTACAGGATCTTTTTCGAGCACCTTTTTAAAGGCATCAAAGCGCATCGCTAAGTTATGAAAATCAGGGATCACATGATGTAGCTGTTCAGCCTGAAAATCTTGTAAAGCCAGTGCGAATTGGCCAAATGCATTGGCTGCAGTTTGTGCTTGCGAGATAGTTGCTACAACATCTTCACTATAACTGCCGCCAATAAATTCGAGTGCACGCCAAACACCTTGATCGCATTCAACTAAAAAATCATTTTCGAGAGTTGGAATATGTCGAATAATTTCGAGGTTATATTCACCATTGCTAAGCTTTTCGCTTAGATGTTGCTCAATTAGCCGTGCATTTTCAACTAGGTGCTCAGGATTAGGGAACACATCGGTATTTAATTTTTGCACAACTAAAGCGTTTTCTTCAGCTTTAAGCAACATGGTTGTGTTGATGTGGCCATTGCCAATTGGCTTTAGCGTTACGTTATCTGTACCTAAGCCAAAGTGCTCAGAAAGATAAGTTGCAACAGGATTCGACTTCATTAATTTTCCATTACTTATTTTTTGCAAGAAGAGGCGAGGGCTAATCGTTTTGTTTTTGACGTAACTGACATAAAGTGTGTGCTATTGCATCCAATTCAGCTTTGTAGGTCACGCCATACCATGGCTCTTTTGCAGTATAAACGGTTACAGCTTGGCGGTTATCTTTAATCGCGAGTTGTATCTCATTGGGTAAATAGTACTCTTTAATGACACCGTTGTCAGTATTTTCTAAAAACTCAATAAAGCCTTTTTCTAAGTCTTTAAATAAACTTGGTGTTATTCCCCAAAAGCTCATTGAGCCAAGTGAATCGTCAGCTATTGCTAACCTTTCACCATCTGGGTTGTTACCCTTTAAAACATTATTTTCGAGTTTAATATCTAGGTACTCAACCACATCAGTTAGATGCTGCTGGCTATTAACAGAGCATACACCACGGTTTACACCCCCCTGTGCCGAAAGGGTATCTTTTATCGGGTAACCTACCATGGCCCAGTTACTATGCTGTTTGAAGTGTTCGCTAAGAACAGCAAAAGAAGACTCGCCATAATAATCATCGGCAGTAATGACAATAGCAGGGTTATTAACATAGGGTTTTGCGCAAAGTAAAGCATGGCCTGTGCCCCACGGCTTTTGGCGTTCAGCGGCTAGGTGCTCATAACCATTTGGCACTGAGCTAATTTCTTGCTCAACTAGAATTACTTCAAGCGATTCAGGCAGGCGCGGTAAAATTGTTGCCTCAAACTCAGCACGAATTTTTTTATTAATGATGATCACCGCTTGGCTCACACCTGCTTTAACCGCATCCTGAATGCTCAGTTCCATGATTGTACAGCCCAGCCCCGGAATTTCGGCAATTTGTTTGTTTCCGCCAAAGCGGCTACCCAGTCCGCCGGCCAATACGATTAAAGTAAGAGAGTGTTGAGTCATCGCGCAAGTTAAATAAATAACAAAAGAAAAGTGTACCAGAAACAATCACGCAGGAGGAAGAGGAAGGGAGCTTTAAGCTTTAATTCATAAGTTTTAAGTCGAGCGGTGTTGTTTGTTGGTTCTGTATTAATTTGCAGGCTTGGTGCTAAATGCAAGACGCGCCAAGCAAGCGTGACGCCTACGGTTTGATGTAGGCGCGAAATTTATTTCGCGCGGAGAGCTTGATTGAACCACAGAGGGCATAGAGAGCACAGAGGAAGAGAAGGAGAGGCCAAACCTCTTTTAAATATTGTTTTCTCTGTGTAGCGCGAAGCGCCTCTATGTTCTCTGTGGTTCAATATGTTTTTGCACAAAGAGAAGTGAATGAGAAGAGAATGAGTAAACCACGAGATTATTTTTACTTCCTCTGAAGCGCAGCGTCTCATAGCCTCTTTGTGATAATTGCTTTAAACCATAAATTAGGCTTGCCAAGTAAGGGTGACACCTTCAATCGTTGTAACTTGTAACTTGTAACTTGTAACTTGTAACTTGTAACTTGTAACTTGTAACTTGTAACTTACCCCTCGTCTCTCAAACCTAATAGCTTCATATTTACGTAGGTGGTATATTCTCTTTGTGGTGATTAACCCTTTTAGGTAGAAGATTAATGGCAAAAGATAGATACGCGCCAAAGGCTGTTGGCGATATTATGGCGGGCTTGAGTGGTCGCTTAGCATCTTATGCTGGTAAAACCCAAGGCTTGTCTTCTCAACAAACTATTCTTGATGACTTTTTAGGTGAAACGCTTTCAAAAAAATGCCGAGTAAGTAATTACCGTGATGGTACTTTGATGATAGAAGCGGTTTCTGCACCGATTGCGCTGCGTTTAAATTACTTAAAAATGGATATGCTTTCGCATTTTCGTGCCGCTGGCATGGTTGAGCTTGGGCAAATTAAAATTACCGCAAATCCACAAGCAACACAGCGTTTATCGGCAACAAATAAGCCAGAGCAAAAGCCTGTTTCTAAACGTCAAATGAGCGAGCAAACTGCTGATTATCTCAGCGCCATCGCCGCAGACGCCCCCCCATCTTTAAAAGCCAAATTAGAGCGCTTAGCGCAACATGGGCGGAAGAAGTAAATAAAGCCGTCAGCTGTCAATTTTGAGCCGAACGGTGTGGTTTGCGTGTTCTGTATTAATTTGTAGGCTTGGTGCTTAATTAAGACGCGCCAAGCAAGCGTGACGCCTACGTTTGATGTAGGCGTGAAATTTATTTCGCGCGGAGAGCTTGATTGAACCACAGAGGGCATAGAGAGCACAGAGGAAGAGAAGGAGAGGCCAAACCTCTTTTAAATATTGTTTTCTCTATGTAGCGCGCAGCGCCTCGGTGTGCTCTGTGGTTCAATATGTTTTTGCACAAAGAGAAGTGAATGAGAAGAGAATGAGGAGACCACGAGATTATTTTTACTCCTCTTCAGCGAAGCGTCTCTTGTCCTCTTTGTGATAATTTGGTTTCTCTATGTAGCGCGCAGCGCCTCTGTGTTCTCTGTGGTTCAAATATTTTTTTCGCAGACTGAGCAAGTAGGTCGTGCTTTAGCACGTCATTGGTGAAGGATATATAATATATTGTCGCCATAAATGACTACCTACATTTACAAAATCGAATTTCGTCACTCTAATCGCCTTTTTTCTTCGCTGATCTTGATTTTATTTCGATTGTCGCCATATCTACTCAGTGGTCTTGTTTTCACCTTTTTTATGGGGTTAGATCAAAGATTATGGCTGATTTTTAAATTTTCTTGCCGAAATTCCATATCTTCACACACAGAAGGTTTGATGTTGCGCAGACTCTGGTATGATAGCGCACGAAATAAGCGGTGTTTTAAACAGCGTACTGACAAATTGTTAATTAATATGCCCTACATCATGAGCATAAGCGCATATTAATTATCAATTGAAGAAAATGGGTTGGCTAATGACTAGCTAACAAAGAACATATTGTAACGGTTTTATCATGATATCTAATTTATTTACCAAGATTTTTGGTAGTCGCAATGACCGCACTATTAAAAACCTAAGAAAGACGGTCGCTCTAATTAATGCGCTTGAAAAGCAATTAGAAGCGCTTTCTGATGAAGATTTAAAAGCAAAAACAGCTGAATTTAGAGAGCGTTACGATAACGGACAAAGCCTAGATGATATTTTACCAGAAGCATTCGCTGTGGTACGTGAAGCATCTAAGCGTGTAAATGGCATGCGTCACTTCGACGTACAGCTACTAGGTGGTATGGTTTTACATCAAGGCCGCATCGCAGAAATGCGTACTGGTGAAGGTAAAACATTAACAGCAACATTACCTGCATACCTTCGTGGTTTAACAGGAAAAGGTGTTCACGTTATTACCGTGAACGATTACCTTGCAAAACGTGACGCCGAAACTAACCGCCCACTATTTGAATTTTTAGGCCTAACAGTAGGTTGTAACGTACCTGGCATGATGCCACAGCAAAAGAAAGTAGCTTACGCTGCTGACATCACTTACGGTACTAATAACGAATTTGGCTTTGATTATCTTCGCGATAACATGGCATTTAGCATTGATGAGCGTGTGCAACGCCCACTTTACTACGCAGTAGTGGATGAGGTGGATTCAATTCTAATCGATGAAGCGCGTACGCCGCTGATTATCTCAGGTCCAGCTGAAGACAGCTCTGAGCTTTACATCGAAATTAATAAAATTGTGCCAGAACTTGAGCTACAAGAAAAAGAAGATGAAGAAGGCGTTGAAGGCGACGGCGACTTCACTATCGATGAAAAGTCGAAACAAGTTCACTTAACTGAACGTGGCCAAATTAAAGTTGAAGAGCTACTGATTGAGCGTGGCTTAATCCAAGAAGGTGATTCACTTTACTCTGCATCAAGCATCACATTATTAAGCCATGTGTATGCAGCACTTCGTGCTCACAAGCTTTATCAAAAAGACGTTGATTACGTTGTTAAAGAAAACGAAGTTATCATTGTTGATGAGCATACAGGCCGTACAATGGAAGGTCGTCGTTGGTCAGAAGGTTTACACCAAGCTGTTGAAGCGAAAGAAGGTGTACGCATTCAAAATGAAAACCAAACTTTGGCATCAATCACATTCCAAAACTACTTCCGTTTATACGACACTCTAGCGGGTATGACAGGTACTGCAGACACTGAAGCGTTTGAGTTCCAGTCTATCTATGGTCTAGATACAGTTGTAATGCCAACTAACAAACCGATGATCCGTGACGATCGTGCTGACCTTGTATACTTAACACAAGAAGAAAAGTACGAAGCAATCCTTGCAGATATCAAAGATTGTCAAGAACGAGGTCAACCGGTACTTGTTGGTACTATTTCTATCGAAAGTTCTGAGTACTTATCGCAGTTCTTACGCAAAGAAAAAATTAAGCACAACGTACTTAATGCTAAGTTCCACGCGCAAGAAGCAGACATTGTCGCCGATGCTGGTTTACCTGGCACAGTAACCATTGCAACTAACATGGCCGGTCGTGGTACCGATATCGTGTTAGGTGGTAACTGGAATAGCGAAGTTGAAAAGCTAGAAAACCCAACGGATGAACAAATCAAAGCGATTAAAGATGAGTGGCAAAAACGCCACGATGCGGTAATCGAAGCGGGTGGTCTACACATCATTGGTACTGAGCGTCACGAATCTCGTCGTATCGATAACCAGTTACGTGGTCGTTCAGGTCGTCAAGGTGATGCAGGTTCAAGCCGTTTCTACTTATCAATGGACGACGCGCTAATGCGTATCTTCGCTGGTGAGCGCATGACTAACATGATGCGTAAACTAGGTATGCAACGCGGCGAAGCGATTGAACACCCTTGGGTTAACCGCGCAATCGAAAACGCACAACGTAAAGTTGAAGCACGTAACTTCGACGTTCGTAAGCAATTACTTGAGTACGATGATGTAGCAAATGACCAACGTCGTGTTGTTTACTCACAGCGTAACGAACTACTTGAAGAAGGCGATATTTCAGAAACTATCACTGCAATTCGCAGCGATGTTCTAAACGGCACGATTGACCAATACATTGCACCGCAAAGCTTAGCGGAAATGTGGGATATCCCAGGTCTTGAAGAGCGCTTAAAACAAGATTTCTTAATTGAGCTGCCAATTTCACAATGGCTAGCTGACGATAGCAAATTATACGAAGAGAAACTTCGTGAGCGTATCGAACAAGCGGTTGAGCAAGCATACAAGCAAAAAGAAGAGATGGTAGGCGAGTCAGTTCTACGTCAATTCGAAAAAGCGATTATGCTACAAAGCCTAGACCAACATTGGAAAGATCACTTGGCAGCGATGGACCACCTTCGTCAAGGTATCCACTTACGTGGTTACGCTCAGAAGAATCCTAAGCAAGAGTACAAGCGTGAATCGTTCGAGCTATTCTCTGAAATGTTAGAGAACTTAAAAATCGATGTTGTAGGTATTTTAAGTAAAGTACAAGTTCGCGCTGAAGAAGATGTTGAGAAAGTTGAAGAGCAACATCGCCGTAGCGAAAATGCACCTCGTGAATATCAACACGAAGAAGCTGAGCACATCGGTGGCGAAACACCAGAAGGCGCAGTAGTTACTCAACGTGCAGAGCCTAAAGTTGGCCGTAACGAGCCGTGCCCATGTGGTTCAGGTAATAAATATAAGCAGTGTTGCGGTAAATTAAAATAACCAAAACATGGTGATAAAAAGCGACGCTTGCGTCGCTTTTTTTATGATTAAGGAAACAACAAATGACTAAAAAAGTAGTGCATGTTGCTGTTGGCGTTATTTATAAAGATCAGCAGTTATTTATTTGTAAGCGTCCAGATGACAAACACCAAGGCGGCTTATGGGAATTTCCCGGCGGTAAAGTAGAGCAGGGCGAGAGCGTATTTGCAGCGCTAAAGCGTGAGCTGTTAGAAGAAGTAAACCTAACGGTTAATGGCAGTGAAGAGCTGATGGTTATTGAGCACGACTATGGCGATAAATGTGTGCGCTTAGATGTGCACATTGTAGATGATTTCTCAGGTATTGCTCATGGCGCAGAAGGCCAACAAGGCAAATGGGTTGCACTCAGCGAGCTTGATGATTACAGCTTCCCAGCTGCCAATGTTGAGATTATCGAAAAGATAAAGCAGAGATTTGAGCAATAATAGCCGCCAGCCTTCAGCTGTTAGTTTGAAGCTTAATGTAATACGCGCCAAGCAAGCGTGACGCCTACGGTTTGATGTAGGCGTGAAATTTATTTCACGCGAAAATAATTGCACAAAGAGAAGTGAATGAGTAAAGAATGAGGAAACCTTAATATTGTTTTCTTTTAAGCGAAGGATTTATAACTATTTTTAAGTTTTTAACTTTTTCTGACCACAGAGTACATAGAGAACATAGAGGAAGAGAAGGAGAGACCAAACCTCTTTTAAATATTGGTTTCTCTGTGTAGCGCGCAGCGCCTCGGTGTTCTCTGTGGTTCAAATAAGTTTTTCACAAAGAGAAGTGAATGAGAAGGTAATGAGCAAGCCAAAAGACAAATTCTCTTAAGCGGAGCGTCTCTTATCCTCTTTGTGAGTATTAAGAGCACTTTGCGATATAAAATCGCGCCTACAATGCTCACTTACTGTTTATTTTCCCCTCCCACCGCTCAAAAATGCGGCTCACCTTGTTTTGATAAGAATTGTTACATATTAGGTTTTATTGTTTAGCGCGAGAGGTTTATTATGGGGAAAGCGAAAAACTAATGATTAATTATGTTTACTAGTTTTTCGATAAATACTTCAAAAATAATTAGTACGGGACTCCCATGAAAAAAGTAACACTTACCGCGGCAAGTATCGCACTTGCGCTCGGTCTTGTTGGTTGTGGTGAAAAAGAACAAGAAACTAAAGCACCAGCAACTGCGGCCGTAACTGAAGCAAAAGCACCTTTAAATTCAGGTATTGAACTTGCGAACATGGACAAGTCTGTTCGCGCACAAGATGACTTTTACTATCACGTAAACGGCGAATGGTTAGAGAAAACTGAAATTCCAGGTGATAAATCAAACTACGGTTCATTTACTCAGCTTTACGATGATTCGCAAAAAGCGATGAAAGAAGTGCTAGAAAAAGCAGCGGCAAACAAAAATGTTAAGCCGGGCTCTGATGAAGCTAAATTAGCTGCATTCTATAACAGCTATATGGATGAAGCGGGTCGTGAAGCGGCAGGCATCAAACCATTATCGCCAGTTCTTGAAAGCGTTGATGCAGTAAAAAACAAATCTGATCTTGTTGCTTTAATGGCTGAGCTTCGCATTAAAGGCGGTAGCTTACCTTTTGGTTGGTACGTAAACAACGATGCGAAAAACTCTAGCGAAAACGCGATGTATGTTTATCAATCAGGTTTAGGTTTACCAGATCGTGATTACTACTTAAAAGATGACGAGAAATTCACAAAAATTCGTGAGGCTTATCAAGAATATGTAACAGCTATCTTAAGCAAAGCGGGTGTAGCTGATGCAGAATCTGCGGCTAAAGCTATTATTGATCTTGAAACAAGCATTGCCGAGGCGCAGTGGAGCCGTGTTGAAAGCCGTGATGCAACTAAGTCTTACAACAAGATGAGCGTTGCTGATGCGAACAAACTGACAGGTGACTTCGACTTTGCTGCTTATCTTGATGCGTCTGGTATCAAAACAGAAGACGTAATTATTCGCCAGCCTAGCTACCTAGAAAAGTTCGCGGGTATTTACAGCGATACAGACTTAGCTACTTGGCAGAACTACCTTAAGTTCCACTTTGTTAGTAACTATGCAGGCCTTTTAGATAAAGAGTTAGTAGACCTTAACTTTGATTTCTACAGCACAACACTGCGCGGTGTAACAGAGCAATCACCACTTTGGAAAAAAGCAGTTGATGCATCAAACGGTGTGTTAGGTGAAATACTTGGTAAAGTATACGTGAAAGACAACTTCCCACCTGAAGCGAAAGCACGCATGGAAGAGTTAGTTGATAACGTAATCAAAGGTTACGCAGTTGCGATTGAAAACCTTGAGTGGATGAGCCCAGAAACAAAAATTGCTGCAAAAGAAAAACTTGATAAGTTCACGCCAAAAATTGGTTACCCAGATAAATGGAAAGACTACTCAGCACTTGAAGTAAAAGGTGATGACTTAGTAGGTAACTACATTCGCCACAGTGAGTGGGAATATGCAGATATGACCGACAAACTAGGTAAGCCAGTTGACCGTTCTGAGTGGCACATGACACCACAAACAGTAAACGCTTACTACAACCCTGTGAACAACGAAATCGTATTCCCAGCGGCTATCTTACAACCGCCATTCTTCAATCTAGAAGCTGATGATGCTGTTAACTACGGTGCAATCGGTGCGGTAATCGGCCACGAATTAGGTCACGGCTTTGATGACCAAGGTGCGAAGTACGATGGTGACGGTAACTTACGTAACTGGTGGAGCGAATCAGACCTTAAACAGTTTGAAGAGCGTACAGGTCAGCTAGTTGCTCAATATAATGAGTACAAACCATTTGAAGATGCAAGCGTAAATGGTCAGCTTACATTAGGTGAAAACATTGGTGACTTAGGTGGCTTAACCGTTGCTTATACTGCTTACCAGTTATCACTTGGTGATGAAAAAGCACCTATCATTGATGGTTACACAGGTGATCAACGTTTCTTCATGGGTTGGTCGCAGATTTGGCGTCGTAAATATCGTGACGAAGAGTTACGTAACCGTCTAATGACAGACCCTCATTCACCAAGCCATTACCGTGTAATCGGTATTCTTTCAAACATGCCAGAGTTCTATCAGGCATTTGATGTGAAAGAAGGTGACAAGATGTATATCAAACCAGAAGATCGCGTAAAAATTTGGTAATTGATTATCGATTTAAAAAAGGCTCTGAGTGAACGCTCAGAGCCTTTTTTGTTTGGAGAGGCTTAAGCCGATATTTGATGTAGGCGTGAAATTTATTTCGCGCGATGGTTGAGTATTGCGTGATGTTTAAAACGCGCCAAGCAAGCGTGACGCCTACGTTTGAGATAGCCGTGAAATTTATTTCGCGCGATGGTTGAGTATTGTGTAACGTTTAAGACGCGCCAAGCAAGCGTGACGCCTACGGTGATCTAGGCGTGAAATTTATTTCGCGCGGAGTTTTTGTATTGCGAGGTTCAAACATTTTTGGTGTAAATTGGCTAGGTGTATTATTAAGTTCTAAGATCAGGTTTTACCTTCAGGATTGATAGGTTTATGTTTTCGTCAAGGAAGAGACTTAAAGGGCGTACCTCACATTCAAATTGCTATTATTCAGTAACACTTTGTTGTGAGAATCGAGTACCTATATTTGCCAACTACTTATATGCAGTTGATGCTTCCAAAGCAATTTACTATTTAGAAGATAAAGTAGAGACAATCTGCTTTGTCCTCATGCCAGATCATTTGCATTGGATATTTCAACTTCGCCCTCAGCAAAACTTATCAGCAGTAATTAAGCTGTATAAAAGCATGGTAACCATGTCTATTCGTAAGAGAAAGGGGCGTAAAGTCGTGGTCTGGCAAAGTAATTTTTATGATCATCAAATCAGAGATGAAAACGACCTAATACATCAAGCTCGATATGTAGTGGCAAACCCTCTACGCGCAAAATTAGTTAAGCACGTTGGCGATTACCCGTTTTGGAATTGTATTTGGTTGTAGGTGTGAAATTTATTTCATGCGATGGTTGAATATTGTGTGATGTTTAATACGCGCCAAGCAAGCGTGACGCCTACGTTTGAGGTAGGCGTGAAATTTATTTCGCGCGGTGGTTGTTTGTTGTGTGGTATTTCAGACGCGCCAAGCAAGCGTGTCGCCTACGTTTGATGTAGGCGTGAAATTTATTTCGCGCGATAGTTGAGTATTATGTGATGTTTAAGACGCGCCAAGCAAGCGTGACGCCTACATTTGATGTAGGCGTGAAATTTATTTCGCGCGAAGGAGATTAAACCATAATCGCATCTTTTAGATACTGGAATAACTCTTTGTAACCTTTGGCAGGCTTTTCTGCTTTCACTTCTTTTGCGGCGCTACGCACTAATTGGCGCATTTTTTGGCGCTCAAGAGCAGGGTATTGATCAATTGTTGAATTGATCAACTCATCACCTTGTTTGATCAGATTGTCGCGCAGAGTTTCGATTTTGTTCATCAAAACATCGGCTTGATTGTTTTTGTTAAGCATGATGTCGATCATTGCTTGGATTTCATCAACGTTTTCTGTTGTACGTAATACTTTTGCGATGTAGTTTAAGTTACGACGATAAGCATCACTTTTATCACTGACTTTATCCGAAACAACTAACGCTTCTTTTAATTCATGATTGAGTGGCAAACGATCGCGTTGCTTTTTCGGCATTTTTGCGATTTCAGCACCCAAACCATGATATTGCATGGCTTCACGTTTTAATTCGCTTTTTGATACGTAAATAATTTCTTCTTCAATTAGTGGCTTTTTCTTCTTCGCCATAAGGATGCTCATTCAGTAAACTTAACTATTCACTATTATACGTCATTTAGTTAATGATTAATATTAGCTGATGCACGTCTCTCAGTGTGTTAGCATTCGCTACACTATAAAAAATATCAGAACCTAGGACACACAAGATGAAAGATCCTATTTATCAACACATTTCTGAAGTGAAAGACGCGGTAAGCGAAGTACTAGAGCATGCAAAAAAGTTAGGTGCTACTGCGGCTGAAGCGGCAATGTCGAGTACTTCAGGTTTGTCTGTCAGCACGCGCATGGGCGAAGTTGAAACAATAGAGTTTAACCAAGATGGTGGCTTAGGTATCAGTGTTTATGTCGGTAATAACAAAGGCTCTGCATCTACAGCCGATTTAAGCCCTAAAACATTACGTACAGTGGTAGAAAAAGCCATTGATATTGCTAAGTTCACTTCTGACGACCCATTTAATGGCATCGCTGATAAAGAGTTGCTTGAGTTTGCACCGCAAGATTTAGATTTATACCACCCGTGGGAAGTAAGCCCAGAGCAAGGTATTGAACTTTGTCATCAAGCAGAGCAAGCAGCGCTGAATGCCGATGAGCGCATTGTAAATTCGGATGGTGCGAGTTTTTCTTCTCACCAAGGTTTACGTGTTTATGGTAACAGCCATGGCATGATTGCAGGTTACCCGCGCACTCGCCATAGCATTAGCACTATGGTGATTGGTAAAGAAGGCGGGCAAATGCAGCGCGACTCGGCTTATACCGTAGCGCGTCATAAAGATGATTTGAATGACGCTGCAAAAGTAGGCCTAGAGGCGGCAACAGAAACTTTGGCTAAGCTTAATAGCCAAAAGCTTGGAACCATGAAAGTGCCTGTTATCTTTAGAGCAGATATTGCTAACTCATTATTTGGCCACTTAGTGTCGGCGATTGGTGGTGGAGCGCTTTATCGTAAATCAAGCTTTTTGCTTGATAGCTTAGGCACAAAAGTATTCAGTGACTGTGTGAATATCTCTGAGCGCCCACATTTATTAAAAGGCTTAGCGTCTTCACCGTTTGATGCTGAGGGTTTAAAAACTGTAGACCGTGAAATTATTCAAGGTGGTGAGCTGCAAACTTACCTTTTAGCAAGCTACGCAGCACGCAAACTGTCTATGGCACCAACGGGTCATGCTGGTGGTATTCATAACTGGCTAGTTGAGCAAACTCATGCTGACTTAAAAGCATTATTAAAAACCATGGGGACAGGTTTATTAGTAACTGAACTTATGGGTCAAGGTGTAAATACCGTAACTGGTGATTACTCGCGTGGCGCGGCTGGTTTCTGGGTCGAGAATGGCGAAATCCAATATCCAGTGAGTGAGATCACGATTGCTGGTAACTTAAAAGATATGTTTAAAGCGGTAGTTGGCTTAGGTGGTGACATCGAGCGTCGTGGCGGTATTCAAACAGGCTCTGTATTGATTGAACAAATGCAAGTTGCTGGTAGTTAATTCATAAATAACAAATCATTTTTAAAAGCCTCACTTTAGTGGGGCTTTTTTATTTGAAAAAGTGCTTTACCTAAACTTAACTTGAGGTTTTATCTTGGTGGTAGTTTAAAAATAAAAAGGAAACTACCATGTATTTAGAACACGTAAACCTTGTTGTTAGTAATGTTGATGCCATGCTGCACTTTTATAAAGCGGCATTCCCGCACTGGCGTGTGCGTAGCCAAGGCGATAGCAAGTGGTCTGGCAAACCGCGTAAATGGTTGCACTTTGGTGATGATTACCAGTATCTAGCATTAAGCGATAACGGTGAAGCTGAAAACCGTGATTTAGCAGGACATCAAGTTGGCCTTGCGCATTTTGCTTACGTGACAAACGATATTAATGCTGTCGTTGAACGTCTTGTTTCAGCCGGTTATGAGATTGATAAGCACGGCCCAGACAACCCTTATCGTAAAAATGTATATTTCATTGACCCTGCAGGTTTCGAGGTGGAATTTGTCGAGTATTTCAGCGATATCCCAAGCGAAAGGAATAATGAGCTTTGAAGCTTTAAGCTAAATACGTCGTAGGAGGTTCTTCAGTGCTGAAAAAGAGATTGCTTTGCATGGCTATAGCCGTTTATATGAACTCCTCCTATTGCACGAATACCCTTCGTTAATTTTGTCAGACGGCGTACTCCTACGTTTGATATAGTCGTGAAATTTATTTCGCGCTTAAGTTGTTATTTAATGCGTAATCCAGAATAGTGTTTGTAATGCCTGCTTATATCTACTAGCAAAAACCTAGCTTTTTTTCGTTCGATATTTAACCACCAGTAATAATTACTGCGTATTACAGTAAAAAAACTTCAAGATTTAGCAAAATTAGCTTAAATCCATCAGTTAATTGATGAATTTTTTTGCTACAATTGGGGGGCAAGTAATGTGAGTGAGTTCAACAACAGCTAATGCAGAATTCTGTTTCCTCTTAGTGAGGTTGATCTTGGTCAGTATATTGTTTTTTTATATGCGTTATCATAACCAGCGGCTTCATACTCGAGCTAACCTAAATTAATAATTCATTAAATAGGGTTTATTCGAGCATGAGACTGTGAATAACCTTGTTTTAATCAAGGCTTTTAATTATGATCGCGTCTATTTTGAAATTTCTAAAAATTAACCTGCTGTAACTGATGTTCTCAATATGGCAAGTGTTGGGAATCATAGTGGAGATAAGTGGATGAGCAATGCGCCTGTAGACAATGGCCGACGTCGCTTTTTAACCATAGCTACCTCTGTTGTTGGTGGTGTTGGTGCGGCTGGGGCTGCTGTTCCTTTTATTGCGTCTTGGAATCCAAGTGAGCGAGCTAAATCTGCGGGTGCGCCTGTAGAAGTAGATATCAGCAAGCTTGAGCCTGGACAATTAATACGTGTTGAGTGGCGAGGAAAACCTGTTTGGGTTATTAATCGTACACCTAAAATGCTTGAACAGATGAAAGAACACGAAGGTCAACTTCGTGATCCTGCGTCTGAAGAGCCTCAACAACCTGAATCATCAACCAATGAATACCGTTCGCAACGTCCTGAGATCTTCGTTGCTGTTGGTATTTGTACGCACTTAGGTTGTTCTCCTAGCTTCCTACAAGGTGGCTTTGGTGAAAAAGTAGAGGGCACAGACGACGGTTTCTTCTGTCCGTGTCACGGTTCTAAATTTGATATGGCTGGTCGTGTATTCCAATCTGTACCTGCTCCATTAAATCTAGAAATCCCTCCATATACCTTCCTTGATGACACGACTATTTTAGTCGGTGAAGAAAAAGGAGTGGCGTAATGTTTGGTAAAATTATTGGTTGGATCGACGATCGTATTCCAATGACACGTGTTTGGAACATGCATATTGCACAGTATCCAGCACCAAAAAACTTTAACTTCTGGTACTTCTTTGGCTCACTAGCCATGTTAGTACTTGTTAACCAAATCGTAACTGGTATCTGGTTAACAATGAACTTCGTACCGTCTGCTGAAGGTGCTTTCGCATCTGTAGAATACATCATGCGTGATGTTGAATACGGTTGGTTACTTCGTTACCTTCACTCAACAGGTGCTTCAGCGTTCTTTATCGTTGTATATCTGCACATGTTCCGTGGCATGATCTACGGTTCTTACCAAAAACCACGTGAATTACTGTGGTTATTCGGTATGTTCATTTTCTTAGCGCTTATGGCTGAAGCTTTCATGGGTTACTTACTTCCTTGGGGACAAATGTCTTTCTGGGGTGCACAGGTAATCATTTCACTATTCGGTGCGATTCCGGTTATTGGTGATGATTTAACGCTTTGGATCCGTGGTGACTACGTAATTTCAGGTGCTACGCTTAACCGCTTCTTTGCACTACACGTAATTGCATTACCTTTAGTTATTGTTATCTTAGTATTCTTACACATTGTTGCACTACACGAAGTGGGTTCAAACAACCCTGACGGTGTTGAAATCAAGCGTAAGAAAGGTTCTGTAGCTGAAGAAGATAAGCCTAAATTCAAATTCCACGAGTATTACACCAACAAGAAAGACATTGTTGATGCAATCCCGTTCCACCCTTACTACACAGTGAAAGATATTGTGGGTGTGGTTGGTTTCTTAATCTTATTCTGCTGGGTTGTATTCTTTATGCCTGCGATGAATGGTTTCTTCTTAGAAGCGCCAAACTTCGAAGCAGCTAACCCACTGAAAACACCAGAGCACATTTTCCCTGTTTGGTACTTTACGCCATTCTATGCAATCCTTCGTGCAATCCCTAACAAGTTAATGGGTGTTGCGGCGATGGGTGCATCTATCGTAGTGCTTGCGTTACTACCTTGGATTGACCGTGGCTCGGTTCGTTCTATTCGTTATCGTTGTGGTTTACACAAGTTAAACATCGCACAATTTGTGGTAACTTTCGTTATCTTAGGTTGGGTTGGTGCTACTCCACAAACTGATTTCAAAACGCTGTTATCACAAATCACGACTGTGACATACTTCATGTTCTTCGTATTGTTATTTGTTTACAGCAAGAATGAGAAAACTAAGCCATTACCAACGAGGTTGACGAAATGATGAAAAAGCTAATTATCGGTTTATTCGCATTATTGCCATCGTTGACAATGGCAGCAGGTCCTTCGGTTCCTTTAATGGATGCGAACATTGACCTTAAAGATAACGCGTCTTTACAACGCGGTGCTAAATTGTTCATGAACTACTGTCTTGGTTGTCACCAAATGCAGTATCAACGTTATGAGCGTACGTTCCGCGATATCGGTATTCCTACTGAGATTGGTCAAGAGCAACTAATTTTTGATGGCTCAAAAGTTGGTAGCCACATCAAAAATGCGATTGGTAAAGATGACGCAGCTAAATGGTTTGGCGCAGCGCCACCGGATCTTACGCTTGTAGCGCGAGTTCGTGGTACTGACTGGATCTACACTTATCTGAAGTCATTCTACAAAGATGAATCTCGTCCGTTTGGCGTGAACAATATTGTTTTCCCATCGGTAGGTATGCCGCACGTTCTTCAAGAACTACAAGGTTTACCAACACCAATCACTGAAGAAGTGGAAGAACACGGTCACACTGTGACTAAAGTTGTTGGCACTGAAACAGATGGTTCTGGTGAAATGAGTGACGACGAGTACGATCGTGCTGCTCGTGACTTAACTAACTTCTTAGCTTACGTTGGCGAACCGTCACGTTTAGAGTCAGAAGCGTTAGGTCTTAAGGTAATTGGTTTCTTAGTGATTCTATTTATCTTGGCATTCATGCTGAAGAAAGAATACTGGAGAGATGTTCACTAATCCTGGGCATTTTGAAAGGTAATTTTGTGATAGGGGCTTAAGCCCCTATTGCTGTTTTTGTAATATAATGGAGGTAGGCATGGCCGTAGCTGCCAATAAGCGCCCTGTAATGACCCTGTTTTCTGGTGCTAACTGTATGTATAGCCATCAAGTACGTATCGTACTTGCTGAAAAAGGTGTAAGTGTTGACATTCACCTGGCTGAAAAGGATAACCTGCCAGAAGCACTTCATGAGATTAACCCTTACGGTACAGTACCAACACTGATCGATCGTGAGCTTGGTTTATATCAGGCAAACATCATCATGGAATACCTTGATGAACGTTTCCCTCATCCTCCACTAATGCCAGTTTATCCGGTTATGCGTGGCCGTAGTCGTCTAATGATGCATCGTATCGATACTGATTGGTATAGCCTAGCTAACAAAATCACTAGCGGTAGCAGCGAAGCTGCGCAAGCACGTAAAGAGCTTACAGAAGCGTTACTTGCAATTGCACCGATCTTCTCTGAAGCTCCTTACTTCATGAGCGAAGAGTTCAGCTTAGTTGATTGTTACTTAGCACCGCTACTTTGGCGTTTACCTGAGCTTGGCATTGAGCTTAATGGTGCTGGCGCTAAAGAGCTTAAAGAATACATGTTACGTTTATTTGAGCGTGAATCATTCCAAGCTTCACTAACTGAAGCTGAGCGTGAGATCCGTTTATAATGACGCCTAATCGTCCTTATTTACTACGCGCCTTCTTTGATTGGATTGTTGATAATCAGTGCACACCACACTTAGTGGTTAACGCTGATTTTCCTGCTGTACAAGTACCAACACAGTTTGTGCAAGACGGCCAGATCGTTTTGAACATAAGCCCATCAGCGGTAACACAATTTGCAATGGACAACCAACAACTTAGCTTTAATGCGCGTTTTGGTGGTCAACCAATGCAAGTTTACGTACCAATGGGTGCTGTGCTCGCAATTTATGCACGTGAGAATGGTGAAGGGACTGTATTTACTGCAGAAGAATTCATCGAGGACGAAGACGATTTTACTCCGGTATTAGAAAGTGTTGAAACATCTGACGATATTACGCCAGATGATGAACCACCGACAAAACCAGAGAAGAAAAAAGGTGCTCACTTACGAGTGATTAAGTAACCTTATTCAAATACAAGAAACCCGCTTATTAGCGGGTTTTTTATTATCAATTTACGGTTTGAGATTATAAATATTCAAACACTTTAATAACACGTTCAACGCCTGATACGTTACGTGCTACATCAACCGCTAAATTTGCTTCAGAGTCGCTCACTAAGCCCATTAAAAAGACTTCGCCATTCTCTGTAACTACTTTGATGTTATTACTGCTGATGCTCTCTGTGGTGAGTAATTGGGTTTTAACTTTAGAGGTAAGCCATGAGTCATGAGTTTGTGTGCTTATACCAATATTTGAACCAATGCGAATTTGGTTGTGTATCTTACGAATGCCATCAACGCCTTCGATAGCACGTTGTGCTTCGTCTTTCATTTCTTGATTGGCAACTTGACCAATCATAAGCACAATACCATTAACGCTAATGACGTTAACGTTAGCATATTTATGTAAACGCTCATTTTCACTGATAGCAATTGAGCTTTTAATTTCGATATTGTTATCGTCGATTTGTGAACCAATTGTGCGGCGATCATTCGCGGCTGTTACAGCACCCGCTGTACCAGCCACGACAGCAGCTGCACAGCCCTGCAGCAATAAAACGGTACCAAATACAATTAAAGACTGTTTAAACATTAATTTTCTTCCTGTGGGAATAGGGTTAAATCGATAAGCTCACTTAGACAGTGTAAGTTGACTAAGTGCGACTCAACAATGCGGCTTGGGCGTTTTGAAGGCACACGAATTTCAACATCATTTGGCCCAAGTAAACCGACTAATTCACCGCCATCATCGCCAACAAGCACAATTACTTTCATATCACGAGTCAGTGCAGCTTCGACTGCTGAGATAATCTGCTTTTCATTACCATTCACCGCAATTGCTAGTAAAAGGTCACCTTGTTGTGCAAATGCTCGAATTTGTCTGGCAAAAGTTTCGTGCTCATCGTTATTTGCCGTTGAGCCTAAGTTAACTTGATCTTGTGCAAGCGCAACTGCTGGAAGACAAGGGCGCTCGGTCTCATAAAAGTTAATTAATAACCCTGCCATGTGCTGTGCCAACATATGACAGCTAGGGGTACCACAGCATAGTAATTTATTGCCGTTAATTAGGCTTTGCGCGATGGTGAACGCTGCTGATTCAAGTGCGCTCGGAAGTACTTCACCTGCAGCTATTTGAACTTGAATATTTTCGGTAAAGATTTTTTTAATCGTTTCTTGCATAACCTACCAAATTAAGCCGACGCCAGAAGGCGTTAGTAAACATTTTTAAACCAGTTAAGGCTGCTATTAAGCTCACCCGTTATAGCGACATAATCTATCC